>NZ_SHKK01000001.1:6900000-7139733 GCF_004217135.1 Micromonospora violae | reverse complement strand
CGACCAGCGCCGAACGGGCGATGTCGCGGGCGCCGCGCTCGGGGTCGTAGACCGCCCACCGGCCCCGGCCCGCCGCCTTGGCCCAGTAGAGCGTGGTGTCCGCCGCCTTCATCAGCTCCGACGCGGTGGTCTCCGAGGCGGGGCACTGCACGATGCCCACACTGGCCGAGACCGCCAACTGGTGCTCACCGACGTGGACCGGGGCCGCGACCGCCGCCAGCGCGGCCTCGGCGACGGCGACCGGGTCGTCGGTGTCGTCCCCGCCGTCGACGAGGATCACGAACTCGTCGCCCCCCATCCGGGCGACCAGGTGCCCGTGGTCGGCCACGCACGCGGCGAGCCGCCGGCCGATCATCACCAGGAGCCGGTCACCGAGGTCGTGGCCGAGACTGTCGTTGATCGCCTTGAAGCCGTCCAGGTCGAGGAAGCACACCCCGACCTGCTGACCGATGCGCGCGGTGTCGAGCACCCGGCCCAACGTCTCGAAGAACAGCGTCCGGTTGGGCAGCCCGGTCAGCGGGTCGTGCAGCGCCTGGAAGCGCAGCCGCTGCTGGAGTTCGTACCGCTCGGTGATGTCCTCGATCATCGCGACGGTGAATCGGGGCCGGCCCTCGTGTCGGATCAGTGAGACGGCCAGATCCGTCCACACCACCGTGCCGTCCTTGCGGTAGTAGCGCTTCTCCACCCGGGCGGCGTCGTGCTTGCCCTCGATCAGCTCCTGGTAGAGCTCCCACATCCCGGCGGCGTCGTCGGCGTGGAACAGCGCCGCCACGTTGATTTCGCGCAACTCCTCGATCGAGTAGCCGAGCATGTCGGCGAACGCCTGGTTGACGTCGATGATCCGGCCGTCCACGCCGGCGATCCCGATCCCGATCGCGGCGCCGGTGAACACCGCCCGGAACCGGGCCTCGCTCTCCCGCAGCGCCTGCTCGACCTCGTCGCGCGCCTGCCAGGCCGACCGGGCGATGCGTTCCTGCTGGCTGAAGGTGCGATCGCGCAGTGCGCGGGCGAACCCGGCAGCCAGGCCGCCCTGCATGGCCGCGATCCGATCGGCGAGGTCGGCCGGCCGGTCGCCGTCGTTCAGGACCTGGCGCGGGAAGTCCGCACCCAGCGCGTGCAGCGTCCACTCCAGCGCCTGCGGCTCGGTGAGGTGCGCCTCCACCAGTGCCCGCCCGACCTCCTCGGCCGGTCGGGCGGTGAACCGCTCCGCCCGGACCGCCTGGGCCAGCCGGATCGTGTGCACCAGCAGCAGCCGCTCGGTCTCGGCCGCGCTGAGCGGCACGAAACCGAGGCGGCGCACCGCGCGGGCCCATTCCGCGGCGTACCCCTGAGCGTCGGCCCGGCCGGCTTCGACCCCGGCGGGGTCCCGACCCGCAAAGACCCCGGCGGGGTCCCGGCCCGGATAGACCCCGGCGGGGTCCGGGACGGCGGCCACGAGATCAGCCGGCGGGCTGGTCGTACCGGGCGACGGCACCGAAGGCGCCGAACCGCTCCGGGTGCTCGTCCACGTCGGACGGTGAGTCCGGGCGCCAGAGCGGCATGTGCACCACGCCCGGCTCCAGGACGGTCCAGTCGCCGAAGAAGCCGGTGACCTGTGCGCGGGAGCGCAGGGTGATCTCGGTGTCGGTACGGGCGGAGAGGCGCTGGGCGTCCAGCATCTCCTGTGGCTGGTCCTCGAAGGTGGAGTGCGAGATGACCAGGAAACTGCCCGGCGCGGCGGCGTCCCGCAGGGTGGCCAGGATCGCCTCGGGCCCGTCGGCGTCCGGGATGAAGTGCACCACCCCGGCCAGCAGGATGCCCACCGGTCGGCTGAAGTCGATCAGCCCGAGCCGTCGGGTCTCGGCGAGGATCCGCTCCGGGTCACGCAGGTCGGCGTGGATGACCCCGGTCAGCTCGTTGCCGGCGAGCAGCTCCCGACTGTGCGCGACGGCCACCGGGTCGATGTCGACGTACACCACGCGGGCCTTGGGGTTGACCCCCTGCGCCACCTCGTGCACGTTGCCCACGGTGGGAATTCCGGAACCGATGTCGAGGAACTGGTCGATGCCGGCGTCGAGCAGCGCCCGGACGGCCCGGCGGAGGAACTCCCGACCGGACCGCATGGTGGCGGCGAGATTCGGGGTCATGCTGGCGATCTGCTCGGCCAACTGCCGGTCGATCTCGAAGTTGTGCGCCCCACCCAGAAAGTAGTCGTACACCCGGGCCGCGCTCGGCCTGGTCAGATCGATCTCGGTCGGCAGTCCGTCCGGCATCAGTGTGCTCCCCAGTTCATCGCCGCGGCGCGGGACGGCACCGGCGTACGGGCGCGCCGCAGGCACGCGCGAGCACCGGTCGACCCGCGGGTCGTGTGGTGTGGACCACTCTAGGCGGCTGACTCCAGCAACAGCGAGATGCCTTGACCAACGCCGATGCACATCGTGGCCAGAGCCCGGCGACCGCCACGACGGCGCAGCTCCAGGGCGGCGGTCAGGGCCAGCCGCGCGCCGCTGGCACCGAGCGGGTGCCCCAGCGCGATGGCCCCACCGTTGGGGTTGACGTGGTCGGCGTCCACGGGCAGCCCCAACTCGCGCAGCACCGCCACCGACTGCGCGGCGAACGCCTCGTTCAGCTCCACCACGTCCACCGCGCCCACCTCGACGCCGACACGGTCGAGGAGCTTGCGGGTGGCCGGCACCGGGCCGATCCCCATGATCCGGGGCGGCACACCGGCCGCGGCCGCGCCGACGACCCGGGCCAGCGGGGTCAGGCCGTACCGGAAAACCGCCGCCTCGCTCGCCACCAGCAGCGCCACCGCGCCGTCGTTGACGCCGGAGGAGTTGCCGGCGGTGACGGTGCCACCGTCGCGGAACGGAGTGGGCAGCGCGGCCAACTTCTCCAGTGAGGTCTCCCGGGGGTGCTCGTCCACCTCGACCAGTCGGGTCTCCCGGCGACCGGCCGGCACGGACACGGCCACGATCTCCTCGGCGAACCGGCCGTCGGCCTGCGCCTTGGCCGCCCGCTGCTGCGAGCGGTACGCGAAGGCGTCCTGCTCGGCCCGGCTGACGCCGTACTCGGCGGCGACATTCTCCGCCGTCTCCGGCATCGAGTCGACCCCCCACCCGTCGCGCATCAACGGGTTCACCAACCGCCAACCCAGGGTGGTGTCGTACACCTCGGCCGAGCGGGAGTACGCCGATGTCGCCTTCGGCATGACGAACGGCGCCCGGCTCATGCTCTCCACCCCGCCGGCGATCACCAGGTCCGCGTCCCCGGCGACGATGGACCGGGCGGCGGTGGCGAGCGCGTCCAGGCCCGAGCCGCACAGCCGGTTGACCGTGCTGCCCGGCACCTCCTGGGGCAGCCCGGCCAGCAGCGCCGCCATCCGGGCCACGTTGCGGTTGTCCTCACCGGCCTGGTTGGCGCAGCCGAGCACGACGTCGTCGACACGCGCCCAGTCCACCGACGGGTGGCGGGCGACCAGCTCACGGATCACGTGCGCGGCCAGGTCGTCGGGGCGGACGCCGGCCAGCGCGCCCGCGTACCGGCCGATCGGGGTGCGGACACCGGCCACCAGGTATGCCACGGTCATCGCGAGTCCTTAGGGGGTGCAGACGGCGGGGGGTGGGGCACGCCCACCGGGTCGCGAGGGCTGCCGGCCGCCAGGATATCCGCGCCGACAGCGGATAGGTTGACGGCATGGCCCGGCCCCAGTTCAGCGCAGAGACCAGCGGCGGTGGCGCGTTCGTCCGCCAGCCGAACCGGTTCACCGGTCGGGTCACCGCCGACTCGACCTCCCCACCCGGCGGCGGCCCGGACGAGCAGGACCGCTGGCCCCTGGAGGCCGGCCGTTACCGGCTGATCTGGTGCCGCGCCTGCCCCTGGGCGCACCGGGCGAGGATCGTGCGCGGCCTGCTCGGGCTGGACGACGCGATCTCGCTGGGCACCGTCGACCCGATCCGGGACGAACGGGGCTGGGCGTTCGCCCTCGACCCGGACGGCTTCGACCCGGTCCTCGGCGTGAGCTTCCTCTCCGAGGCGTACCTGGCCACCGACCCGGACTACACCGGCCGGGTGACCGTGCCGGCGCTCGTCGACACCCTGACCGGCCGGGTGGTCACCAACGACTATCCGCAGCTCACCCTCGACTTCTCCACGCAGTGGCGGTCGCTGCACGCGCCCGACGCGCCGGACCTCTACCCGGTCGCGCTGCGCCCCGAGATGGACGCGCTGATGGCCGAGATCCACACCGACGTGAACAACGGCGTCTACCGGTGCGGGTTCGCGACCTCCCAGGAGGCGTACGACGAGGCGTTCCGGGCGCTCTTCACCCGGCTGGACGCGCTCTCCGAGCGGCTGGTCGGGCAGCGCTACCTGATGGGCGACGCGATCACCGAGGCGGACGTACGGCTGTTCACCACGCTGGTCCGCTTCGACGCCGCGTACCACGGGCATTTCAAGTGCAACCGCAACAAGCTGACCGAGATGCCGGTGCTCTGGGCGTACGCCCGGGACCTGTTCCAGACGCCCGGTTTCGGCGATACGGTGGACTTCGACCACATCAAGCGGCACTACTACGGCACGCACCAGCAGATCAATCCGACCGGCATCGTGCCACTCGGGCCGGACGAGTCCGGCTGGAGCGCGCCGCACGGGCGTGGCTGACCCGGGTCGGTCCGCCGCGACGACCGCGCCGGGGGCCCGCGGTGACACCGCACGCCGGGTCGCCGCGTCCGCCGCGGCCGGCTGCACCCTGGCCGGTGCGGTGGCGGTGACGCTCGCCGTTGTCGCCGGTCCCGGTCCAGGGCTCACCGGGTACGTCAGTGAGGCGGGCATCGCCGGCAGCGCCCACGCCGGGGCGTACCGGATCGGGATCCTGGCCCTCGCCGGCGCGCTGCTGCTGATCGGCGCGGCGCTGCCCCCCGGGGTGTGGGCGGCGGCCCCGGCGCTGCTCGCCACCGGGGCGGTGTTCACCGCTGTGTCGGGGGCGGTGACCTGCTCCGACGGTTGCCCGTTGCCGCCGTTCGAGCGCGCGACGACGGCGGACCTGGTGCACGGTGGCGCGAGCATCGCGGCCACCGCGGCGGTGGTCTTCGCCATGATCACGCTGGCCGTCTCCGGGTCGGTCGGCCGGACCGTGCGTCGGCTGGCCGGCGGGGCGGCCGCGTTGGCGCTGCCGCTCTGCGCCACGGTGGGGCTAGCGATGCTCGTGCTCGGCCGGGGCTCGGTGGTGGGGGTGCTGGAACGGCTGATCCTCGCCCTCGCGGTGCTGTGGGGTTTGGGCACCGCCACCGCGCTGGCCCTCTGTAAGGAGCCTCACGCCGTCGGGTCCTTCCATTGAGCGGCAATCGGCGTATCGTCGTCGAGCGATGACCAACGTCTGGGACCTCACCGTCCGCCTGTATGTCGATCTCCGACTGCAGGCCAGCGGCATCTGTCCGGGCTAGCCGCGTTTCCTACGCCTGCCCCGATCGAACCGGACAATTGGATACATCCCCATGCCCTTCAGCCTGCGCAAAATTCCCTTCTCCGTGCAGATCCTGCTCGGCCTCGCTCTCGGTGTCGCGCTGGGCTTCCTGGCCCGCACCAACGACCTGAGCTGGCTGACCACCACCCTGCACACCGTCGGCAGCCTCTTCGTCCAGCTCCTCAAGCTGGCCGTGCCACCACTGGTCTTCACCGCCATCGTGGTCAGCGTGGTCAGCCTGCGCGGCGTCGCCAACGCCGCCCGGCTCGCCCTCAAGACCCTCATGTGGTTCGGCATCACCGCGCTGGTCGCGGTGAGCATCGGCATCGGCCTCGGCCTGCTCACCAACCCGGGCAAGGGCGTGACCCTCGACCTGGGCGGCGCGGCACCGCCGAAGAACACCGGTTCGTGGACCGACTTCCTCACCGGCATCGTGCCCACCAACCCGGTCGGCGCGTTCGTCGAGGGCAACGTCCTCCAGATCGTCTTCCTCGCCGTCGTCATCGGCGCCGCCGCCCTGCTCGTCGGTGAGGCCGCCGAACCGTTCGTGGCGCTCAACCGCTCCCTGCTGGAGATCGTCCAGAAGGCGCTCTGGTGGGTCATCCGGCTCGCCCCGATCGGCACCCTCGGCCTGATCGGCAACGCCGTCGCCTCGTACGGCTGGGACCTGCTGGCCCCCCTCGCGAAGTTCACCACCGCCGTCTACGTCGGCTGCGCCATCGTGCTGTTCGTGGTCTACCCGCTGGTCCTGGTCCTCGCCGGCCGGCTCAACCCGCTGCGCTTCTTCGGCGGCGCCTGGCCGGCGATCCAGCTGGCCTTCGTGTCCCGCTCCTCGGTCGGCACCATGCCGGTGACCCAGCGCTCCGTCGAGCGCCTCGGCGTGCCCCGCGAGTACGCCTCGTTCGCGGTGCCCTTCGGCGCCACCACGAAGATGGACGGCTGCGCCGCCATCTACCCGGCCCTTGCCGCGATCTTCGTGGCCCAGGTGTTCGGCGTGCACCTCGGCATCGGCGACTACCTGCTGATCGCCTTCGTCTCGGTGGTCGGCTCGGCGGCCACCGCCGGCCTGACCGGCGCGCTCGTGATGCTCACCCTGACCCTCAGCACGCTGGGCCTGCCGCTGGCCGGCGCCGGCCTGCTGCTGGCCATCGACCCGATCCTGGACATGATCCGCACCGCCACCAACGTCGCGGGGCAGGCCCTGGTGCCGACCGTGGTCGCCGCGCGCGAGGGCATTCTCGACCGCGCCGCGTACGAGTCCGCCGGCCAGCGTGACCTGACCGAACCGGAGCCGGCCGCCAACACCCGGCCCGAACTCAGCCCTGTCCCCGCCTGATCACACCACCTCCACGACGACGGGCCCCTCTCCCCCCCGGGGGCCCGTCGTCGTGTCGGAGAGGATGACCCCATGAGCTCCCTGTTCACTCCCCTGGCCCTACGCGCGGTCACCCTGCCCAACCGGATCGCCCTGGCACCGATGTGCCAGTACTCCGCCGGCCCCGACGGTCTGCCCACCGACTGGCACCTGATCCACCTCGGCAGTCGCGCGGTCGGCGGTGCCGGCCTGGTCCTGACCGAGGCGACCGCCGTGCTCCCCGAAGGCCGGATCAGCCCACAGGACACCGGCCTCTGGTCCGGGGCGCACGTCGACGCCTGGCGACCGGTGACCGCGTTCGTCGCCGCCCACGGCGCGGTGCCGGCCGTGCAACTCGCGCACGCCGGCTTCAAGGCGTCCACCTACCGCCCGTGGGCCCCGGAGCGCGGCGGTGTGCCGGACGCCGAGGGCGGCTGGACGCCCGTCGCCCCCGGCTCGGAGCCGTTCGCCGCCGACTACCGGACCCCGACCGGCCTCGACGAGGCCGGCATCGCCGGTGTGGTCGAGGCGTTCGCGGCCGGCGCCGCTCGCGCGCTGGACGCCGGCTTCGCCGCCGTGGAGATCCACGCCGCCCACGGTTACCTGCTCAACGAGTTCCTCTCGCCGCTGACCAACCACCGCACCGACTCCTACGGCGGCGACCGGGCCGCCCGGATGCGACTCACCCTGGAGGTGGCCCGCGCGGTGCGCGCCGCGGTCGGCGAGGACGTGCCGGTGCTGACCCGGATCTCCGCCACCGACTGGGTCGAGGGCGGCTGGACGATCGAGGACAGCGTGGTGCTCGCCGGCGAACTGGCCGGCGTCGGCGTCGACCTGGTCGACGCGTCCTCCGGCGGGGTGAGCGTGGACCAACGCATCCCGCTCGGCCCCGGCTACCAGGTGCCGCTGGCCGCCCAGATCCGCCGCGAGGCCGGTGTGCCCACCGGCGCGGTCGGGCTGATCGTGGAGCCCGAGCACGCCGAGCAGATCGTCACCAACGCCGAAGCCGACCTGGTGCTGCTGGGCCGGGAACTGCTGCGCGACCCGTACTGGCCGCGCCGCGCCGCCGCGAAGCTCGGCGTCGCGTACTCCGGGCCCGCCCAGTACGCCCGCGCCTGATCCCCGCCGGTGCGGGGCGGCTGCCAGCCCGGCAGCCGCCCCGCACCGTCAGCGCCACCCCGGCGCTCGGGCCGCCCCCGCGCTCAGCCGGCCAGGTGCGACCAGTCGCCCTCCAGGTCCTGCCAGGTGCCCTGGGCCGCCACCGTGCCGCCGAGCAGCACCACCACGTGGTCGGCCCGGACCAACGCGGCGCGCTTCGCGGTCGAGCCGACCACTGTCACCCCGTGGCCGCGCAACGCCTGCCACAACGCCAGCTCGGTGGTGACGTCCAACGCCGACGACACGTCGTCGGCGACCAGCAATTCGGTACGCGGGGCCAGCGCCCGAGCCAGCGCCAACCGCTGCAACTGCCCGCCGGAGAGCCGGGTGCCCTTGTGCCCGATGAGCAGGCCCAACCCACCACCGGCGGCGGCCAGGTCGTGGTCGAGCTGGGCGGTGCTGACCGCCCCGGCCGCGTCGACCTGGTGCCCGAGCGCGATGTTGTCGGCCACCGTGCCGGAGAGCACCCGGGGCAACTGACCGACATAACCGACCTGGTTGGGGCGCAGGAACAGCTCCGGCTCGGTGACCGGGTCACCGTTCCAGGCCAGCTCGCCGGTGTGGTGCACGATCCCGGCCAGCGCCCGCAGCAACGAGGACTTGCCCGACCCGACCGGCCCGACGACCAGCACCAACTGCCCCCGCTGCACGGTCAGGTCCACGTCCCGCACGGCCACCGTGCCGTCGGAGTGCACCACCGAGAAACCGCGCAGCTCCAGCTGGCGCAGCGGATGCCGGGGCGGCATGGTCGGCGCGGGCGCAGTCCCGGCGCTCAGGTCGACCTCCGGCACCCCCGCCGAGTACGCGCTCACCCCGGTCATCGCCGTCGTGCGCCGCGTCCAGACCCGCGCCGAGGGCAACTGCGAGATCAACGACGCCGTCGTCCAGGCGAACCAACGGGCCGCGCCCAGGGTGGAGACGGCCACCAGCACCGCCCCGGCGGAGAGCGAGCCGTTCAGGTAGAGCGCCCAGGCGCCGATCGGCAACAGCCCGCTGGCCATCGACGGCGTGGACCGCGCCCACACCTGCACCGAGATCTCCCGCCGCTGCCGGTCGCTGCGTAGCACGTCCAGACCTGCCAGGTGACGCAGCACCGCCGTGGTCGCGCCGGCGAGCTTCACCGTCCGCGCCGCGGAGAGCGCGGAGACCAACGCCGTGGCGAACGCGGCCCGCGCCGCCACCGTCGCCCGGGCCGCCCGCTCCAGCTTCGGCCCGAACAACGTCGCGGCCAGGCCGGAGACGACCATCGTGCCGAGGAAGAACAACCCGGGTACGACGCTGCCGGTGACCGCCGTCATGGCGACCACGAGCACCAGCGCGACCGTCTGGTCCAGCACGTTGTCGGCGAGCTGAACCACCCGCTCGGTGTCCCCACCCTGCGCCACCACCTCAGCGGGTGTGTGTGAGCTGACCCGACGCGGCCCGGTCTGGCCGTGCACCAGGCGAAGGCCGATGCGCAGCATCTGCCGCACCCACCACTGCGGGAACCAGACGTGGGTGTAGAACGGCAGCGGCAGGGTGACCAGCAGCCCGGCGACGATCCCCACCGCCGGCAGGTACGGGTTGCCGGTCCCGTCGACCAGGTCCGCCCAGAGCCAGGGCAGCACCGGGCCGTCCAACCCGAGCAGGCTGAGCCCGAGGAACAGCACGATCGCGGCCGCCCCGTACCGGGGATCGTTGGTGCAGAGCCGGAAGATCTCCCGCAGCGTCCGGGCCGGCGGCACCGGCGGCAGTGGCGGCGGATCGGCCCGGGTGGGCCCGGTCGGGTTGGTCTGCCCGGCCTGCTTCTTCAGCCCGCTCGGCTCGACCTGCTCGGTCGGCGTGACCGGGGTGGCCTGCTCCGTTGGAGTGAGCGGGGTGGTCGGCGTGAGCGGCGTGGTTGGTGCCATCGGCCCGACCAGCTCGGCCGGTTCGACCCGCGCGGGCAGCGGCTCGCCCGGCCAGGGGTCGGCCGGGGCGGGGCCGACCAGCAGGTCGGTGCCGCCGCCGCGACCGGCCGGCGCCACCGTCGCGTACGCGGCGGCGTGACTGGTCGCCAACAGTTCCGCGAAACGCGTCGACGTCTCCAACGGGCCAGCCTCGACCACCACGCCGTCGGCCAGGACGACCACCTCGTCACAGCGGCGTACAGAGGAGAGCCGGTGCGCGATGACGATGCCGATCCGGTCACGCAGCAGACGTTCGGTGGCCCGCTGCACCCGCGCCTCGGTGACCGGGTCCAGACGCGCGGTGGCCTCGTCGAGGATCACCACGTGCGGCTCCCGAACCAGGATCCGGGCGAACGCCACCAACTGCTCCTGACCGGCGGAGAGCACATGGCCGCCCTCCCCCAACCGGGTCGCCAATCCGTCCGGCAGCTCGGCGATCCAACCGGCCAGACCCAGCTCGTCCAGTGCCCGAGCCGCCGCGTCTAGCAACTCCGGGTCGAAAAGAGCGACGTTCTCGGCGAGCGTGCCGGCCAGGATCTCGGTGCGCTGCGGCACCAACGCCACCCAGCGGCGCAACTGCTCCACGTCGAGGTCACACAGGTCGGTGCCGCCGAGGAAAACGGTGCCGGGCGGCACGTCCACCGCGCGGGTGAGCACCTTCGCCAGAGTCGACTTGCCCGACCCGGTCCGTCCGATCAGCGCGTACGAGCGACCACGGGCGAAGGTGAGGCTGACCCCGCGCAGCGCCGCCCCCCGGCCACCCTCCCCGTACCCGAAGGTCAGGTCCCGGATGCGCAGGTCACCGTCGCTCGGACTGGCCCCGCCCACCGGTTCCTGCCGGGCCTTCTGGAGCAACTGCACCCGCGCCCACGCGCCGAGAGCCTCCTGGATCTCCGGCACCATCCGGCTGACATGTTCCGCGGTCGCCCCGAACGCCAGGGCCAGCAGCCAGATGGCGGTGAGCCGGGCGGCGTCGATCCGGCCGGTGGCCAACGCCCAGGCCCCACCGAGCACCACCGCACCGATACCGGCCCGGATCGTCGCGGTCGCCACCGTCGCCACCCGGGCGGACAGCACCCACACCACACTGCCCCGCGACAGCACCGCCGCGGCCCGCCGGGCGTACAACCGCAGCACGTACGGCCGAGCCAAACTGGTGCGTACGTCGTCCTGGCCGTGCACCGCCTCCTCCATGACGGCGGCCAGGTCGGACCACGCCTCCTCCTCGGCCATCCGAGCCGGGCCGATCCGCGCCGTGGGCCGCCGCAGTCCGACCGCGAGCACCACCGTGAGCAGCACCATCGCGACCCCGGCCGGCCACCACACCACCAACGCCACGACCATCGACAACAAACCCACACAGAGACCCTGGGCGAGCCGGGTGCCCTGGTTACGCACCGCCGACGCCACCTGATAGACGTCCCCGTCGATCCGGTCCAGCAGCTCACCCACCGGGGTGGTCTCCAGGGTGGGCAGATCCTGCCCGAGAGCGACGCGACAAAGCCGACGACGCACATCGGCCGACCAGTCCGCGGTCAAACCGGCCATCAACAGACTCACCGCGAGGTCGCTGAGGACCACAGCGACCAGAGCCGCCGCCAGTACGGCGAAGAACCCCGCCGACCGATGCACCAACACCGCACCAGCCAGCGCCGACGCGCCCGCCTGCCCCGCGGCACCCAACACGATCAGAACGGCCACGATCGTCATACGACGGGTAGAAGTGCCCCACAGATCACGGAGCAGGCGCATGGAAGTCCTCCGGGACGAGGGGGGCGGAGACCTCAGCCTGCCGGCACGAACCCGCCTACTCAACCGAATTTCCGGCCCCTGAGCAGGACCTTCGTCACCTCAGCCACGAGTGGCGATGGCTGACCGGTTCAGGCCCCGTCCCGCTGTCGCACTCGAGGCGAGGCTCGGCGCGGAAGGCTCGGCGCGGGGGCACTCCGCACGCGGCGCTCGATGCGAGGGCTCGGCAACGGCGCACCGGATGGGCGTTTCACCCGATTTGGCGGGAGGCTGTCATGTCACGCCGCGATCAAACTTCCTGATCCACTCGGGTTTCATGAAGTCGGGGTGTCCCGGCGTCCCGGATCCCCCGGTTTTCATGAACGCGAGTGGATCACCCAAGCGAGGGGCCGATGTGACGCCGCCGCCCTGACGTGGGTGTGGGCGGTTTGTCCGGTGACGGGTGGTTGTGGGGTGTGGTCGGGTGCACCCGTGGGCCGGAATCGCGGCGGGCCCGGGTCGTTACACACCCTGACACTCGCAGCACCACCGCCCGCCCCGCACGGGTGCGGGACGCCGGTCCCGGCAGGCTGGAATGCCAGCCTCCGCCCGGTCGTTGCAGTCCCCACGACCAACCGCACCGCCTCGACGAGGGTGCCTGGCAGGTGGGCCAACCCCCGGGAATGACCCCGGCCCGGCGGTCGTTGCAGTCCCCACGGCCAACCGCACCGCCTCGACGTGGGTGCCTGGCAGGTGGGCCAACCCCGGGAATGACCCCGGCCGCCCGGTCGTTGCAGTCCCCACGACCAACCGCACCACCTCGACGAGGTGCCCGGCAGGTGAGTCGCCCCCGGGAATGACCCCCGCCGCCTGGTCGTTACACAGGGACCCGGCGCCACGAGCCCTCCGCCCGTGAGTCGCCGACCCCGACGCCCGATAAGCGTCACCCCCCAAGACTTTCCCCTTGTTTGTGCAGCGCCGGACGAGGTGCTCACACCCCTGCCGCCGCCCCCCTTGGTGGTTCGGGTGTTCCTACCCCCGAAGGAGCTACCCCTCATGAACACGATCATCCGTAAGAGCGTGCTGTCCGTTGCTGGTCTCGCGTTCGCCGGTGGCGTCTTCGCCGGCCCGATCGCCGCCCACGCCGCCACCCCGACCGTGGACACCAAGCCCGTCGCTATGGCCGTGCAGTCGGCGCCGAAGCCGCAGGGCGACCAGTCCCACATCACCCTCAACGACGAGCAGACCGCCAACGTCAAGGCGATCATCGCCGCCACGAAGAAGGCCGGTATGCCCGAGCGCGCCGCGGTCATCTCCATCGCGACGAGCCTGCAAGAGTCCAAGCTGGAAAACCTGGGTCACCTGGGTGACATGAACGACCACGACTCGCTGGGCCTGTTCCAGCAGCGCCCGAGCTCGGGTTGGGGCACCCCGGAGCAGATCACCAACCCTGAGTACTCGACGACGGCGTTCCTCAAGGGCCTCAAGCAGGTCGACGGGTGGCAGGACATGCCCCTGACCCAGGCCGCGCAGACCGTGCAGGTGTCGGCTTACCCGGACGCCTACGCCCAGTGGGAGCAGCAGGCCACCGACCTCGTCACCCAGTACTGGAACAGCTGACCCACAACACCACAGCACCACCGCACCACCGCACGACAGCAGCACAGCAGGACACCGACCGCTGGCCGGCACCCGCAACCCGGGGTGCCGGCCAGCGGCACTTCCGCGTCCGGCGCTGCCGGCACGAGCTGCGTGGACAGTTTCCGTCACGAGCTAACGAAAACTGTCCAAGATCTGCGGAAACTCACTACCGCAGCGAACCCGCGCCGCGAACCCGCGCCGCCTCCAGCCGTCAGAAGAGAACGGTGGCCAGGGTGCCGATCGGTTGGAAGCCGCAGCGCTCGTAGACACGGCGGGCCGGCAGGTTGAAGTCGTTGACGTACAGGCTGACGGTGGGGGCGACCCGCAGCAGCGCGTCGCGGACCACCGCTGCCATGGCGGCGGTGGCGATCCCCCGGCCGCGCCACTCCGGTGCCACCCAGACGCCCTGGATCTGCGCCGTCCGCTTGGTCACCACGGCCAATTCGGCCTTGAAGACGACCTTGCCGTCGACGATGCGGGCGTACGCGCGACCGGTCCGGACCAGGTCGTTGACCCGTCGGCGGTAGCTGCGTCCGCCGTCCTCGGCCAGTGGGGAGACGCCGACTTCTTCGGTGTACATGGCTACCGCCGCCGGGAAGAGCCGGTCGACCTCGCCGGAGCGAACCTGGCGTACCTCCGGATCGGCCGGTACGGGTGGCAGCGTGTCGGTGACCAGGAGCGGCTGGTTGGGGCGAACGTCTCGCGCTGGCCCCCATGTGTCGGAGAGTCGGTCCCACAGCCCGAGCACGGCGTCGGCCCGGCCGACGATGGAGGAGCAGAGCCGTTCCTCGCCCGCGAGCAGGTCGGCGAAGGCGGCCACCGCAGCGTCGCTCGCCAATACCGGGGTCAGGTTGCCGCCGAGCCAGCAGAGTGATTCGAGGTTGCGGCGGGCCCCGTACCCCAGGACCCGGCCCTCGGCCCGCCACCAGGAGAGCCCGCGCGCGGCGATCCGCTCGGCGACCTGCGCGCCCGCGAACGGGTCATGGTCGAGCAGTCGCTCGACCGCGCGGCGCTCCGATTCCCCCAGTTGGCGTACCGGCACCGTCAGCACGAGTATCAGCCTGCCAGATCGGCACCCTGCTTCGCCGGTCGAGTGACAAGGCCGGCATCGGCTCCGCGCGGCCGGGTCCGCCCGGCCCACCGGACGACCGGGGGCACCAGGGCCCCGAGCAGGAGGAACAGGGCACCGAGTACGAGCCATCCCGGTACGCCCCAGCCGAGCGCGAGGGTGGTCACCACCACCGGCGCGAGCATTTTGCCCAGTTCGTAGCCCATGCCGTAGGTGCCCTGGTACTGCCCCTGGGCGTCGGCCGGTGCCAGCCCGAAGGAGATCCCCCAGCCGGCGGCGGAGTGCCACAGTTCCCCAGTGACGTGCGCGACCGCCCCGAGGCCGAGCAGGCCCATCGCGCCGGCGGTGGGTAGCGCGCCGCTGGCGGCGAAGAGTACGCAGGCCAGGGCGATGGCCACGCCCGCTCGACGGGCGGCGCGGGCGGCTCCGGGCAGGGTGACGGCGGTACGCGCGGCGCGTACCTGTAGGAGCACCACCAGCACGGTGTTGACCAACGTCAACGCGGAGATCATCCAGGCGGGGGCCTGGGTGTGACCGGCGATCCACAGCGGCAGGGCGATGGTGAGCAGGCTGAAGTGCATCGACATCAGCCCGTCGACCAGGGTGAAGGCGAGGAACGGGCGATCCCGTAGGGCGACCAGCCGAGGCCCCTGCGCCGGGGCGGCGACCGGGGCGACGGTGGGCAGTCGGAGGAAGATCACCGCAGCGGTCAGTGACGCCACTGCGGCGGCCAGGATCAGTGCGACGTACCCGGTTCGGGTGTCGGCGGCGATGGCGAAGCCGCCGAGGACGGCACCGACGGAGATTCCGACGTTGGTGGTGGCCCGCAGGTAGGCGCGGGTGCGGACCCGCTGGTCGGCCGGGATCGCTCCGGCGATCAGCGCGCCGCGGGCACCGCGCTCGACCGCGTCGGCGAGCGCGGTGGCGGCTCCTACCAGCACAAACGTGGGGAACGACCGGACGGCCACCAGGCCGATGGTCAGGGTGCCGGCGACGAAGAGGGCACCGACCTGCACACCGCGCGGGCCGACGCGATCGGCGAGGTAGCCGCTCGGGGTGCTGGCCAGCACCCCGACCAGGGCCGAGATGGTGAGCCCGATGCCGACCTGGGTCGCCGACAGGCCGACCGAGCGGGTGAGGAAGAGCGCGCTGGAGACGAGCCAGAGGCCCCGCCCGACGGTCTTGACCAGGGTGCCGAGGGTGAGGACCCGGGACGGACCCGGCGGAGGAAGCAGGCGCATGATCGACACCGTAGCAAGACGTACGTACGGTTTGCTACACGAGGGTTGCTGGCGATGCATTGCCGATATATCGTTGATGCATCAGCGATAGTCCTACGAGAGGGAGAACCCGATGAGGTTCCACCGACAGCACCACGCGATGCACGAGGCCCGGATGCGTGGGTTCGGCTTCCCGCCGGTCCCGCCCGGTCCGTTCGGTCACGGCCACGAACACGGACACGGCGGCCCCTGGGGTGGCCGGGGCCGTGGCCGGGGTCGGGGCCGACGCCCCAACGTCCGAGCCTCCGTGCTGGCCCTGCTCACGGAGCGGCCGATGCACGGCTACGAGATGATTCAGGAGATCGACTCCCGCACCGGCGGTGCGTGGCGGCCGAGCCCGGGCTCGATCTACCCCACCCTCCAGCTACTGGAGGACGAGGGCGTCATCGTCGCCAGCACCGAGGAGTCCGGTGGCGGGCGGAAGCGGTTCACGGTCACCGAGGCCGGTCAGGCGGAGGCCGCCGAGGCCGCGCAGACCCCACCGTGGGCGGACGTCGCCCAGGGCGCGGTGAGCAGCTGGCACGACATCCGCGACTCCGGCGCGCAGGCGATGAACGCCCTGCGCCAGGTGATGATGAACGGCACCGACGACCAGCGCGAGCGGGCCGCCCAGGTGCTCGACGAGACCCGACGCAAGCTGTACGCGATCCTCGCCGAATCCGAGTGACGCCACGACGCGGACCGCGTGACAACGAAAAGCGGCCGTTCCCCCACCCGGGGAACGGCCGCTTTTTCCAGATGGAAATCAGTGCACGGTGACGGTCGGGCCGGTGACCAGCCCGCGCAGCTCCTCGGGGAGTTCGGCGCCCATCTCGTCGGCGATCCGCAGCGCTTCCTCGATCAGGGTCTCGACGATCTGCGCCTCGGGCACGGTCTTGACGACCTGCCCCTTGACGAAGATCTGGCCCTTGCCGTTGCCGGAGGCGACGCCGAGGTCGGCCTCGCGGGCCTCGCCGGGACCGTTGACCACGCAGCCCATGACGGCGACCCGCAGCGGCACCGGCAGCCCTTCCAGGCCGGCGGTGACCTCCTCGGCGAGCTTGTAGACGTCCACCTGGGCACGCCCACAGGACGGGCAGGAGACGATCTCCAGGCCGCGCTCGCGCAGACCGAGGGACTCCAGGATCTGGTTGCCGACCTTGATCTCCTCGACCGGCGGCGCGGACAGCGACACCCGGATGGTGTCGCCGATGCCCTCGGCGAGCAGCGCACCGAAGGCGACCGCCGACTTGATGGTGCCCTGGAACGCGGGCCCGGCCTCGGTGACGCCGAGGTGCAGCGGATAGTCGCACTGCTCGGCGAGCTGCCGGTACGCCCGGATCATCACGACCGGGTCGTTGTGCTTCACCGAGATCTTGATGTCCCGGAAGCCGTGCTCCTCGAACAGCGAGCACTCCCACAGCGCCGACTCGACCAGCGCCTCGGCGGTGGCCTTGCCGTACTTCGACAGCAGCCGCTTGTCCAGTGAGCCCGCGTTGACGCCGATCCGGATCGGCACCCCCGCGTCCCCGGCGGCACGGGCGATCTCCTTGACCTTGTCGTCGAACTGGCGGATGTTGCCCGGGTTGACCCGGACCGCGGCGCAGCCGGCGTCGATCGCGGCGAAGACGTACTTGGGCTGGAAGTGGATGTCGGCGATCACCGGGATCTGCGACTTCTTGGCGATCGCGGGCAGTGCCTCGACGTCGTCCTGAGACGGCACCGCCACCCGGACGATCTGGCAACCGGACGCCGTCAACTCGGCGATCTGCTGCAACGTCGCGTTGACGTCGGAGGTGAGAGTCGTGGTCATCGACTGCACCGACACCGGCGCACCACCACCGACCGGCACCGAACCGACCATGATCTGGCGGCTGGCCCGACGGGGAGCGAGCGGCGGGGGCGGCACGGCGGGCATACCGAGACTGATAGCTGTCACTTCAGGCACTCACCTTGAGAAGAGCGTGATGGGGTTGACGACGTCCGCGGCGATGGTCAGCAGCGTGAACGCGCCACCGATCAGGATCACCGCGTACGTGAAGGGCATCAGTTTGAGGTAGTCCACCCGGCCGGGGTCGGCCCGGCCGATCCGCGCGTAGACCCAGGAGCGGGCCCGTTCGAACCAGGCGATGGCGATGTGGCCGCCGTCCACCGGGAGCAGCGGCAGCAGGTTGAACACGCCGATGAAGAAGTTCAGCGACACGAAGAGCATGAAGAAGACCAGCCAGGCGTTGTTCTCCACCGCCTCGCCGCCGAGCCGGCTGGCGCCGACCACACTGATCGGGGTGTCGATGTCCCGTTCGCCGCCGGTGAGGGCGGTCCACAGGGCGGGGACCTTCTGCGGGAGGCGCTGGAGCGCCTGGGCGGTGCCGACGGCCAGCTGACCGGTGAAGTCGGCGGTGGCGCCGAAGGCGCCGATCGGGCCGTACGTCACGCGGGTGGGGGTGCTGGGGACGAGCCCGACGCCGAGTGCGGCCACCGGCGCGGCGGCACCGGTCGGGTCGTCCAGCGGCGGGCGCTGGGTCTGCGCGAGGACCGTGCTGGCGGTGGCGGGCTGCCCGTCGCGGACGTAGGCGATCTGCGCGGTCTCGCCCGGCTTGAGCCCGCGCAGCGTGGTGAGCAGGTCGCCGTAGGAGTTGATCGCGGTGCCGTTGATCGAGGTGATCCGGTCACCGTTCTTCAACTGCGCCTGGGCGGCCGGGCTGGCCGCGTCGCCGGGGGCGCAGGCCCGCAGCGAGTTCTCCGGCACCACGCAGTCGCTGAGCCGGATGACGGCGGGCTCCTGGCGCGCCTGCGCGTCGGTGGTCGGGAAGTCGGGGTTGGGCAGGCCGGCGGAGACGGCGAGGATCCAGATCGTGATCAGCGCGAGCGCGAAGTGCGTGATCGACCCGGCGGCCATCACGATCGTCCGCTTCCAGACCGGGTAGCGCCACATCACGCGCGACTCGTCGCCCGGTTCGACGTCGTCGTCCTGCGGCGTCATCCCGACGATCTTGCAGAAGCCGCCGAGGGGGATGCCCTTGAGGCCGTACTCCGTCTCACCCCGCTGGAACGACCAGATGGTGGGGCCGAAACCGACGAAGTACTTCGTGACCTTCATCCCGAACGCCTTGGCGGTCAGCAGGTGACCCGCCTCGTGCAGGCTCACCGAGATGAGAATGGCCAGGGCGAAGAGGACCACCCCGAGCAGGTACGACATCAAGCTCCTTCCACCGAACCCGCGATGATCTCCTGCGCGTGCGCGCGTGCCCACGACTCGGCCGCGAGCACGTCCTCGACGGTACCTGGTTCGTCGAAGTCCGGAGCCTCCTCCAACACGCGTTCGAGGGTGTCGACGATGCCGAGGAACGGCAGCCGGCCCGCCACGAACGCGGCCACGCACTCCTCATTCGCCGCGTTGTAGATCGCCGGCCGGCAGCGCCCGGCCTCCCCGGCGGCCTTGGCCAGGGCGACGGCCGGGAACGCCTCGTCGTCGAGCGGCGCGAACTCCCAGGTGTGCGCGGCCGTCCAGTCGACGGCGGTGGCGGCCCCGGGCACCCGGTCCGGCCAGCCGATACCGAGCGCGATCGGCAGCCGCATGTCCGGTGGGCTGGCCTGGGCGATCGTCGACCCGTCGACGAACTCGACCATCGAGTGGATCACCGACTGCGGGTGCACCATCACGGTGATGTCGGCGTAGGGCACGTCGAACAGCTCGTGCGCCTCGATCACCTCCAGCGCCTTGTTGACCATGGTGGCGGAGTTGATCGTGACGACCGGCCCCATGTTCCACGTCGGGTGGGCGAGGGCCTGCTCGGGTGTGACCTGCGTCAACTCGTCGCGCCGCCGACCCCGGAACGGGCCGCCGCTGGCCGTCACGACCAACCGCCGCACCTCGCCGCGCATCCCGGAACGCAGGCACTGGGCCAGCGCCGAGTGCTCCGAGTCGACCGGGACGATCTGCCCCGGCCGCGTCACCGCGGCCTTGACCAGCGGGCCGCCGGCCACGAGCGACTCCTTGTTGGCAAGCGCGAGAGTACGACCACCGCGCAGCGCGGCCAGCGTAGGAGCGAGGCCCAGCGAGCCGACCACCCCGTTGAGCACGACGTCGCACGGCCACTGGGCCAGCTCGGTCATGGCGTCCGGGCCGGCCACGATCTTGGGAAGTTTGAAGTCGCCGGTGGCCCACCCGCGCCGGCTCGCCTCGGCATAGAACGCGAGTTGCAGATCCTGCGCGGCGGACGCCTTGGCCACCCCGACCGCCTCGACGCCCAGTTCGAGGGCCTGCGCGGCGAGCAACTCGACGTTTCCGCCGCCCGCACCCACGGCGACCACCCGGAACCGGTCCGGGTTGCGCCGCACGATGTCGATGGCCTGGGTGCCGATCGAGCCGGTGGACCCGAGCAGAACAAGGTCGCGGGGGGAAGTCACCCGGCCATTCTTCCCCACCCGGGCTGTACGCCCGCTGGGAGCCTCAGCCCTCCCCGTCCGCGGGCCGTCGCCAGCCAACCCCCGGCACGAGCCCGTCGTTCCCCGCCCTTGATCGACTCGGGTTTCAGGAAGTCGGGGCAACCCCGGCAACCGAACACCCCGATTTCCTGAAACCCGTGTCGATCAAGCCTGGTCGTCAGCCGACTCGGTGGTGGTCGCGTCCGGCGCCGCCTCCTCGTCCAGCAACTCGGCCGGGTCGATGGAGAACTCGAACGGCTCTCGCATCACGAAGGTGCTACCCGCCGCAGCTGCGGCCAGCGGCCGGTACTCCCCGTCGGCCAGCTCAAACAAAGCCATGGTCGGCACCCGGTTGCGCAAGTCCAGCCGGAGGAAGAACGGCACCCCGACAGCGGCGTACTCCCGGGGCCGGTCGATCACGTCCTTGCGCCGATTTCCGGGAGACACGATCTCCCCCAGCAGCACCGCCTCGGCAATGGGCACCGTCGTGCGGCCACCACCGGAGTTGCGCAGAACGGCGATGTCCGGGATGAAGAGATCATCGTCGGAGAGGACGTTGATCTCTGGGTAAACCCAGAAACCCGCCTTCCGCGCGGCGCGGTGCAGCACATACGGCAACTCACGCTCGACCGACTGATGATCGATTCCTGCATGTGGTGTCACGATCACGCTTCCGCTCAGGACCTCAACCTTGGGGCCGTTGGTCTCCGGCAACAGGTCGAGGGCGAGCTGCGCGGTCCACGGCTCGTCGTGCCACCGCAGCACGTCGAACGACGGCTCGGTGTGCTGCGGCGTCGGCTCTGGCGCGAAAGCTGCCTGGGCCATCCGGGCTCACCCCCTCAGCGGACCATCCTGCTCAGGTCAGCCTAGCCATCGCAGCCCCAGAAGCGCGTCATCGCACACCGGGTCCGTCGGTCATTTGGCCTCCGGCACGTGTCAGGCGCTGTTCGGGATCCCCCACGGATCGGCATGTTCGCCCCCGTGATGCGTCCTGACGACAAATGAGAAGCAGGCAACGAAGCCCTCTTCAGGATCGGCCGACAGAAAGATTGTGCGAACCCTGCCTGCGCGCTCATCGACTCCCGAAAAGCGCAGGATTCTGCGCCGCTCGATCTCGCTCGCCGAACTGAGGGTCAAGGAAGAGTAGACGGACTTCAGCTTCATCCCGAGAACGCCGAAGAAGAGCACCCGCGTTACCGCACCCCCGCCAGCACTGCCCCTGATCTCCAACTCAGAATGGCTGACACTGTATCGCCACGGCCGGAACTTCCCATTCAACACAACAGGGAGGGTCTCGTGGCGCGCCGGTTCGCTAGTCACAGGGATTCGCCGCCCCTACGCCGACATCGCCACTGGTCGCGGTTCGGATCGCCGCACGACGGCCAGCCAGACCGCTGCTCCGATGCAGAGGACGGCCAGCAGGGACAGCAGCACCAGGGCCGGGTTGACCCAGGCGGGCACCAGATCGTAGGTGGCGTTGCATCGGTCGTGGAGGGGGAACCATCGCGACGACTCACGCCAGTGGACTGCGCGGTAGGCACTGTCGTAGCTGACGCCGACCTGTCGGCAGGACTCCTCCGAGCTCATGGAGGAACCCGCGAACGCCCCGACGAACCAGGTGAGGGCGGTGGCGAGGATCGACAGCCCGGCCGTCGCGGCGAACCAGCCCGGAGTCTTCCACCGACCGGTGAGCAGAGGCCGGCCCCACAGCCAGAGCACGAACAGAGCGGGTACGGCGAGGCAGAGCCCGGTCGTGATGACACCCATCCTGATTCGTCAGCCTCCCGCCAGCGAGCCGGCCTTGATCATTGCACGGGCTGGCTGACCACCGTGAACTCGACGAACGCAGCCCAGGCCGAGGGGGTGAAGGTCAGCACCGGTCCGCGCCGGTCCTTGCTGTCGCGTACGCCGACCGTGTCGGCGAACCCCGCCACCTCGACGCAGTCGCCCTCGCCGCCGGACCGGGTCGACTTGCGCCAGACTCCGTCACGCACCATCGGTCATCTCCTTCGCTATGGCCGCGATCAGCTCACGGGACTCGTCGGCGCTCAACGCCCGTTCGCCGAGGGAGCGCCACGCATCTTCGTAGATCTCGATCTCGTGGGTCTTGTCAAGGTAGACCGCGCCGCACGGCCCGTCCATGTAGATCGTCGTCGGCTCCGGCTCCCGCACGTCGGACGGGAAGTCGAGCATGGTGAAGGTGCCGGCCTGCGCCCAGCGGACCAGGCCAGCGTCGAGCGGCAACACCCGGATGCCGATGTTGTGCTGCCGCGACGACATCAGCAGCGACTCCAACTGCCGGGCCATCGCGGCCCGATCACGCAGCGGCCGGCGCAGCACCGCCTCGCCCAGAATGACGTCGAGGCGCGGCGCGCGAGGTATCGCCCGAGCCAGCAGGCGTTGGCGGCGAAGCCGCACGTCGACCTTCGCCTGACGCTGCTGCTCGCCCATCTGCGGGTGGTCGGTGGCGATCACCTCGGTCATGTACTCGACCGTCTGCAACAGGCCGGGCACCAGGTCGACCTCATACTTGCGGATGCGGGTGGCTGCGGCCTCCAGGCCGACGTACAGCTTGAACCAGTCCTTGATCGCCTCGCCGTAGCTGTGCCACCAGCCGTGCGCCTTGGTCTCCCGGGCCAGCGCCCGCATCGTCTCGATGGTCTCCGGGGACGCGCCGTAGACGCGGCACATGGCCGCCACGTCGTTCGGATGCATGGAGACCTGGCCGGTCTCGTAGCGCCAGATCCGGGGTGCCGACCATTCCAATTCCTTGGCCGCCGCGGTAACTGTCACATACGCGTTTTCGCGAAGCTCTCTCAGATATCTGCCGAGTTGCCTCCGTGGAACTGTGCTGCCGGAGTCGTCCACGTCATCTCCCTGGCTGTCGTCGCGTAAGACACCTCATCCCTTGGTCCGCATTCTGCTCCGAAAGATTGCGCTAGACCAGCCCCAGAATGACCATCGTGGATGACAGCGGAATCGCCGCATTGGACGGAGAGCCATGGAGAGCAGTGACGAAGCCACCGACGATCTGCCGATGCCGCCCTACGTGACCGCAGAGGACGTCGTGTTCGCGCTTCGGGCGGTCAACGTGCACGCTCCCGAGCAACAGCCCGACGGTCAGCGGTGCCGCAAGGACCAGGCCGCGCACCCGTGCCGGCTGCACCGCTGGGGCCGTCGCGTCCTTGCGAAGCGCGGCCTGACCGACGAGCAGATCCAGACGCTACTCAACGGAGGAACGGTGGCGCTGCGATGAACAACCCGGCGGAGGATCGCCTCCCACCGCAGGTGGCCGGGCCCGCACTACGCGCGAACCACGCGACGGGCAACCGCCCACCGCCAGCAGGCCGAGCGGCCGGGCCCGCACTACGAACGAACCATGCTGCGGGCAGCCACCCACCATTACCAGCGGAACGGGCCGCGCCACGCTGGATCATCCACCTGCCGACCACGCTGACCAGCCTCGACGAGGTCACGGCCCTGGCCGTGGCGCTCTGCGACTCGCTCGGTCACCTCACCGTTGTCGACTTCGGCGAGACCACGCTCAGCGAGGAGGACGCACAGTTTCTGCGTACCCGAGTGTTCTGTGACGCCAGGCTCGACGGCGCCGGCCGCTGCCATCGACGCGACGCCCACGACGGACCCTGCGCGGCGACGCCCGACGATGATCGACTCGGCTTTACGGAAGTCGGGGTGTCCGCAGCATGCGGACACCCCGACTTCGCGGAAAGCGTGGTGATCAGGGAGTTGTGACGCGCCGGGGGTAGTTAATCGTTGTAGATGTCTTTGCGGTGCCCGACCGAGTGGATGGTCAACTCGTCACTGTCGAGACGATAGAGGATCCGGTAGTCACCGACGCGCAGACGACGACCTGACCCGTCGCGCATCTCGGTCGAACTCTGTGGCGCGGGGTCGGAGACCAGGCCGAGGATCGCGCTCAAGACGGTCAGAAAGACGTTGCGCGGCTGCTTGTGCAACCAGACCAGGACGTCCCGGTCCACCTGGACCTTCACGCCGCCTCACCGCCGGCCCGTTCGGCCAGCAGTGCTTCGACCTCACGAGGATCGACCCCGAGCGACTCGAGGGCCGCTGACAGCGGCACGAACTGCCCCTCGGCGCGGGAACGCGCTATCACCTCGGCGTCCCGGCGGTCGCGGAACGCTTCAATCTCTTCCCACTCGTCGATGCCGATCAGCACGGCGACAGGTCGTTCGTATTTGGTGATGATGACAGGCTCGTGCGTGCGCTCGATCGTCTCCAGCACCCGACCCGCGCCGTCACGAAACTCCCGCAACGTGATCGTCGTCATGGACCACACCGTACCATGCGGTACCGTTCGGCACGCCCTGCACGGCAACTCCTTGCAATGATCGACTCGGGTTTACGGAAGTCGGGGTGTCCGCAGCAGCAGGACACCCCGACTTCGCTGAAACCGTGTTGATCAGGGAGTGATGACGAACTGGGAGCCCGGTTGGATGACGATGTTGCCGTCGGCCGAGTTGGTGATTGTCACGTTCGTCAGGTTGGCGTTGCCGCGTGCGCCGCTCATCGCCAGGATGCCGGCACCGTTGTTCGACTTGTCGATCCGGACGTTGGTGATGGCGACGTTCGGCATGTTGCCGCCGCCGTTCTTGAACTGGATGCCGTCGTAGGTGGAGTCGATGATGTCGGTGTCCCGGATGGTAACCCCGACGATGTCCCGGGTGGCCGGGAAGAGGGTGATGGCACCGAACTCCTGATCCTCGTTCCAGAAGGCGCCGCCGGTGCGGTAGAGCCCGTTGTTGGCGATCAACGTCGTGCCGGAGAACGGCAGCGGGTCGTGGTCGGTCGCCAGCATGATGCCGGGGTAGTTCGCCGTGTCGTAGATCAGGTTGTTCTCGATCGAGTTGTCGTAGCCGCCGTAGATGGCGATGCCGTTGGCCCGCCAGGGCAGCTGGATGGTGTTGTTGACGAAGTGGTTGTCGTGGGCGATGTCGACGTTGCGGTCCTTGACGTACGGGTTGGCCCAGACTGCGAGCGCGTCGTCGCCGGTGGTGCGGAAGGACGAGTTGAACACCCGCGAGTTGCGCGTGCCGTTGCTGAAGTTGATGCCGTCGGCGTACGTGTTGCGGATCCGCATGCCAGTGAACTCCAGCCCGTCGGCCGGCCCCCACAGGTCGGGGATGTTGTCGTAGTCGCGACCCACCCAGACACCCACGTTGGCGTGCTCGATCCAGACGTTGCTGATCTTCGTGCCGGTACCGAAGCGACCGTTCAGGCCGACGCCGCCCTCGGCGTTGCCGTCACCGCCCCGGATCCGGCCCGAGCCGAAGATGGCGATGTCGGAGATCTGGGTGTTCTTGTCGATGTCGAACCCGAAGTTGCCCTCGTGCGGGTGGTTGATGCCGCCCGCGTTCTGCGGCTCGGTCAGCGTGTAGAGCTGCGAGTGCCACATGCCGGCGCCCCGGATGGTGACGTTGCTGATGCCGACCTGGTTGTGCGTACCCCGGTTCAGCGGGTCGTCGGTCAGGATCTTCTGCTCCTGCCGCCACTGCCCGGCCGGGATCCAGACGCAGCTGATCACGCCGTTCTGGTCGTCGGTCACCGCCCGCTGGATGGCGGCGGTGTCGTCGAGCCCGTCGTTCGGGACCGCACCGTACGACGTGATCGAGGTGCAGCCGGCCGGCTGGCTCGCCGGTGGGGCCACCTGCTCCAGATCGATCATGTCGATCACGTAGAAGGCGGCGTTGTCGCCCGCGTCGCGCTGCAACTTGAACCGGGTGCCGGCCGGGTACGACTGGCCCAGCAGCGCGTTCGACTCGTCGAAGAGACGTCGGGCGTCGGCCTGCGGGGTGTTGGTCAGCGCCTCCGGCCCGTCGGTGTTGCCGTAGAGCCAGCTGTGCTTCGACGACAGGGTCAACTTCCGGGAGAAGACGTCGTTGACGTAGAGGCTGATGGTCGCCTCGATGCCGCCGCCACCGGGCGCGTCCGGGATGGAGTTGCGCACCACGATGGCGTTGGCCTGGTTGGCCGAGGTGAACTCGACGAACTGGCCGGTGCTGGTGAGCCGGACCGACTTGCGGCCGGATGACTCGCTGGCGAAGTTGGTGTGCCCGAAGGTGCGCAGCGGGTCGGCCTCCAGCAATGTGCCCTGGTAACGGCCGGCCTCCGCCTCGTAGGAGACGTACGGGACGGCCGCCCCCCGACCGACCACGATCGACTGGCTGAGCGCGTTGTTCGTCTCGTTGGTCTCGGTGACCACGTTGGTGGCGTCGGCGGTGGCGGTGATGGTGGCCCCGCCGCTGGTGGCGGTCCAGCTGCCGCTGACCGCCACGGTGACCGTCGCGCCCGCGGCGATCGAGGCGGTGGTGGTGTTGAGGGTGGTGCTGCCCGCCACCAGCCGGGTGACGGTGGTCGCGCCGGTCGCGGCGGTGCCCCGGTTGCGGACCGTCACGGTGAAGGTGACGGACGCCCCGACGGCCGGGTTCGGCGGGTTCGCGGCGATGCCGAGCACCTGGAGGTCGGGGCCGGGGGCCTGCGCCACCACCAGCGGCGACGCCGCGGTGAAGCTGTTGTTGCCGTTGTTCTGCTCGACGATCGTGTTCGCCGGGTCGACCACCGCCGAGACGGCGTAGCTGCCCATGGGCCGCGTACCGGCGTTGACCGAGACGGTGGTCGAGGCGCCCGCGGCGAGCGCGCCCACCGTGGCGCTGCCGACGACCGTGCCGGCCAGACTGACGTTCACGGTGGTCGCACCGGCGGCGGCGGAGCCGATGTTCTGCACCACGGCCGAGATGGTGATCGGGGAGACCTCGCTGGGCGACGTGGGTGACCAGGTCACCGAGCTGACCACCAGGTCCGGGTTGGGCGCCGCCGTCCCGCACACCTCAAGCTCCGCGACCTGCCCGGACGGCGCACCGGTGTTGCCGGTGAACCGCAACTGCACGTCCGCGGTGGTCGCGCTGACCGGGATGGTCACCACGTTGGTGCCCTGGACGAACTGGTAGGCCGCCGCCGGCACCAGGCTGGTGTACGCGGACGACGCCTGGTCGCGGCCGAGAACCTGGATGGTCTGGGTACGGGTCCCCCAGGCCGGGTCCGGGTTGAGTTTCACTGTGACACCGGAGATGGAGTGGTTCGCGCCCAGCGCCACGGTCAGGTTCTGCGGGTAGCTCGCCGCGCCCTCCCAGTAGGTGCCGAGCTGCCCATCGTTCGCCTTCTCCGGGGTGAAGGTGAAGGTGGAGCCGCTCGCCGTCATGCTCTTGCCCTGCGCCACGTTGGTGCAGGCGGGCGGGTTGCTGCCGGTGCGGGTGACGGTGTTGCTGTTGCCGGACAGGTTGCCGGCGCCGTCGCGGGCGCGGACGTGATACGACACGGTCGCCGTCGCCGGTTGGGTGTCCTGATAGGTCAGGACGGTGCCCAGCGTGGCGATCAGGCTGCCGCCCCGGTAGACGTTGTAGCCGGCGAGCCCGCTGCCGCCGGAGTCGGTGGAGGCCCCCCAGTTGAGCGTGATCGTGCTGCCCGACGTGCTCTGCGACAGCGTCCCCGGGACGCTCGGCGCGGTGGTGTCCGGGGTGGTACCGCCGCCGCCGTACACCTCCAGCTCGGAGAGCTGCCCGGCCGGCCAGCCGCTGTTGGCGGTGATGGTGATCCGGACGTAACGGGTGGAGGCCGCGCTGAAGTTGATGGTGACGGTGCTGCCGCTGGCCGGGTTGAAGGTGTACGTCTGCGACCCGACCAGATCGGTAACTGACGAACCGTTGGCGCTGCCCTGCACGCTCAACGTCTGCGTCCGGGTCCCCCAACCGGAGGTCGGCAGCTTCAGCACGACCTGGTTGACGCTCTGCGACGAGCCGAGGTCGACCTGCACCCACTGCGGGAACGCGTTGTTGACGCTCTCCCAGTAGCTGCCCGCGTTGCCGTCGACGACCTTCGACGAGTCGTAGACGTCGGCGTGACCGCTCTCCTGGGTGGGACGGCCCTGCGCGAGGTTGGTGGCCGCCGGGGCGAAGCCGGCGCTCGACGCGGGATCGGCGGGGCGGGCGGTGGCCGGGTGCGCGACGGCGGTCGCCCCGGCCGTGGCGATCAGCGCGGCGGCGGCCGTGGCCGCCACCGTCCTGACCAGATTCGTTCGTCTCATCGCTGTCCTTGTCGTCGGGGGACGGTTGCCGCAGTGGCGTGACCACGGGGTGGGGGACGAGCATCAACGGGCCTCTCCAGGGAGGACCGTTGAATCTTCCGAGACCGTGCGTCAAATCGTGCACGTCTTTGTCGAGATCTTGCGCTACTTTGACCAAAGGTTACTGACGTGCTACGAGAGCGTCAACACTTCGATCACCGTGACTATTTATGTCCGTGCGCACCCTGGCGGCCGTCGCGGTCTCGGCACGGGAGGACGGTGGTCCGCACCAAACAGTGATGTCGGTGAGTCATCACGATGACGCACCGACATCACGCTCATCAGCGGGTTGGGATCGACCCCCGGTCAGCGCCGCCAGGAAGACCGGGCCAGGTCGGCCGGATCGCTGGCCCAGTCGCGCAGGATCAGGCGTTCGGTGGTGGGAACAGTCATGACCGGCGATCTTTAGGAGTGGCGGGCGCGACAACAGGGAAGGAGGACCCGATGGGCAACGGATGGCAGCGCACGAAACGGATCATCAGCGCGGCGTTCCGTCCGGTGCGCGGACGGGACCTGTCGCTGCACGCCGCGGCGATCACCTTCTACGGGGCGATCGCCGTGGTGCCGGTCGCCCTGCTGGCCATCTGGCTCACCGCACTGGTGGCCGGGGCCGACCGGGTACGCCGACTCACCTCGTACGCCGTGGAAGCCCTGCCCACCGCGATCGGCGCGCCCCGGGCGGTGGAGGCGTTGGTCGAAGCCGGGGTGGAGTTGACCCCGCTGCTGGCGCTGGCCTCCCTGCTGCCCGCCTCGCTGTACGGCGAGGGCCTGCGCCGGGCCTTCGTCTCGGTGGCAGCGACCCGCTCCGACGAGAACCTGGTCGGCTGGCGCGGCCGACTCCTGCTGCTGCCCCTGCTCGCGCCGGCCCCCGCACTGCTTCTGTCGATCCTGCTGGCGCTCCCGCTCACCACCCGCCTCGTACGCCAGGGTGGTTGGCTCGGTGCGCTCGGCGTGGTGCTGTCATTCCTGGCGGTCTGGCTGGTGCTCACGCCGGTGCTGGTGTGGGTGTTCCGGGTCGTCGGGCCGGCCGCACCGGACTGGCTCTCCACCCTCGGGGTCGGGTCGTTCACCGCGGCGAACCTCTCCGGCTTCCTGCACGGCTTCGTGCTCTTCGCCTCACTACCGCTGGACCTGGGAGTGCCCTTCGGTGGCTTCGACGACATCGGCGCCGGCGTGGCCGTACTCCTCTGGCTCTACCTGTTCCACGTGATCGTCCTGGCCGGCTACTCCGCCACCCTGGCCCTCTCCCGCTGGCGCACCACCCCCACCCCCACCCCTCACCCCAGCCCGCGTTGATCATGGAGTTAGCGTCACCCGGGTCGGCGTGTCGCGACGCTAACTCCATGATCACCGCAGCGGGGTGGGGCAGCGGGGGCCTGTCACGGGGTGGAGAGGGCTTCGGTGGGGGTTTGGCGGGCGGCTCGGATGGACGGGTAGACGCCGGCGACGACGCCGACCACGAGGGCACCGCCGACCCCGCCCAACACCGCGATCAGCGGGATCGTGGGCGGCCATCCCTGATAGCTGGCGTAGCCCAGCGTCGCGAGCACCCCGAGGACCGCACCGGCCGCGCCGCCGAGCACGCTGAGCAGCACCGACTCGGTGAGGAACTGCATCCGGATCTGGCCCCGGTTCGCGCCGAGGGCCCGGCGCAGGCCGATCTCCCGACGGCGCTCCAACACCGAGATGACCATCGTGTTCGCCACGCCGATTCCGCCGACCAGCAGGGCGACCGCCGCCAACCCGAGGAACAGCCCGGAGAAACTGCTCTCGGTGGCCCGTTTCGCGGCGAGCGCGTCGGAGGGGCGGCTGACCTGGACCATCCCGGGCAACTGCGGGTCGAGGGTGGCCGGCAGCACCGCCCGGACGTCCTCCAGGGCGTCCTCCCTGGCCCGTACGTAGACGACCGTGGGGTGCCCGTCGAAGCCGAGCATGGCCTTCGCTGCGTCCCACCCGACCAGCACCGAGCGGTCGAGATCCGGGGCGAGCGGCAACGGGTCCAGGATGCCGATCACGGTGAACCACCGCTCGCCGATGAGCACCTGAGGTGGCTGCTGCGGATCCACCGTGGCGAAGCCGAGCCGGCTCGCCGCGACGTGACCGAGGACGGCAGTCGGAAGTGCGGCCGTCCCGGCGTCCAGGGCCCGACCGGTGTGGATCCGCCCGTTGACCGTCTCCAGCAGGTCCGGCCGGGATGCGAGCACGCTGAGCCCGGACGTGTCGTACCTGTCGATCAGGTCGTTGCGACGCACGGTGGTGTGGGTGTTCGCGACCGCGCTGGCCATCTGGACCGGCCCGATCCGCGACGCCATGGCGACGGCGTTCTCGGGGAGCAGGACGGGCGGTTGCTGATCCGGCACCGGCTCGACCCGCAGCATGTTGGTGCCGAGGGCGCTGAGCTGGTTCATCAGGTCGCGTTGACTGGACGCGGGGATTCCCACCACCACGACCAGCGTGGCGATGCCGATGGAGATGCCCAGGGCGGAGAGGACCGCCCGCATCCGGCGGGTGGTCAGCCCGAGCAGACCGAGCCGGAGTACGTCGGTCGGGGCGAGCCGGGTCGACCGGATGCCCCCCGACTGCGCGCTCATGCCCCGCTCCCGGCGGCGGTGTCGGAGACGATCCGGCCGTCGCGGATCTCCACCTGCCGAGGCGTACGGGCGGCGAGATCGCGGTCGTGGGTGATCACGGCGATGGTGGTCCCCTCCGCGTTCAGGTTCATCAGCAGAGCCAGGACCGCTTCCCCGTTGCGGGTGTCGAGGGCGCCGGTCGGCTCGTCGGCCAGCACCAGCGCCGGCTCGTTGACCAGCGCACGCGCGATCGCCACCCGCTGCCGCTCCCCGCCGGAGAGCTGCCGCGGCAGGTGGTCGACCCGGTGCGCCAGGCCGACCCGGGCCAACGCCTCGATGGCGGTACGGCGGCGACGGCGGCGGGGCACCCCGGCGTAGAGCAGGCCGGTGGCGACGTTCTCGGCGGCGTCCAGCCCTTCGGTGAGGTGGAACTGCTGGAACACGAAGCCGAGCCAGCGGCCCCGCAGCGCGGAGAGCCGACGGTCGGACAGTGCGGTGACGTCCTGACCGGCGACGCGTACGCGCCCGCTGGTCGGCAGGTCGAGGGTGCCCATGATGTTCAGCAGCGTGGACTTGCCGGACCCGGACGGCCCGACGATGGCGAGCATCTCGCCCGCGCGGACGGTCAACGAGACGTCGTCCAGCGCGGTCACCCCGCCCGGGTACGTCCGGCTCACCCCCTCGACGCTGAGCACCGTCTCCGCGTACGCCGGGATCACCTCGGTCGGGGTGTCGCCGGCCCGCGTGGTCACGCCGTTCACGACGCGGTCACCACGTCGAGGCCCGCGGTCACACCGGTGCCGCTGATCTCGACGAGTCCTCGGGCGAACATCCCGGTCTCCACCGCCACCAGGTGGCCGTCGGGCAGTTGGATCGCGTATCCGCCCTCGCGCAGCGCCACCAGCGCGCCGACCGGCACCGTGAGCACGCCCTTGTGTACGGCGGTGGTGAACCGGACCTGCACCGCGGCGGCGTCCAACTTGGCGACGTCCGCCGCTCGGGTCGGCGCGACGAGGACCTCCACCGTCGGCGGGCCGTTCTGGCCACCGCCCCCGCCCGATCCGCCGCCGCTCACCGTCTGTGAGATCGAGGCGACCTTGCCGGGGATCTCGGAGCTGTCGGGCAGGGCGACGACCACGGCGGCACCGACCGTGATGGCGCCGACCTCGGTGGCGGCGACCGGGACGGTGACCAGCTTCGCCTTCTCGGTGACGGCGAGCAACTCGCCGGCGACCGGGTCACCGGGCAGCGCCGTCACCGTGCTGACCCGGGCCGGTCCGGTGAGCACGGCGACCTGCCCGACCTCGATCGTGCCGGTCGGTTCCAGGCCGACGGACTGCTGCCACTTCTTGATCGCGGCGACGATGCTCGCGGTGAGCAGGGCCTGCCCCGCGCCGATCCTGGTGCCGTCCCTGCCCCGGGACGGCTGCGACCCGGTGCGGAAGCCCAGCGCCGTCAGGTTGTCCGACACGAGCCGTACGTCGCTGCCCACCAGGCCGGGCTTGTCGAGGGTACGGAAGAGCGGGGTGCCGCCGAACAGCACCGGCACCGGTTGGTCGTTGACCCAGTAGAGCGGCTTGCCCCGGGCCACCGTGTCGCCCACCTTCGGCAGCCGGGTGACGACGCCCTCTCCCGCGCCCTTGACCACCCGCTCCGGGCCGAAGCCGAGCGTGCCGTTGAACGAGCGGGTGTCCGACAGGTCGACCCGGGCCACCTTCGTCGTCGTGACCTGCGGCGGGGCGCTCGCGACGTCGTCGCCGGGGTGACGCCGCAGGGCCAGCACCCCGACGCCCGCGCCAACGGCGACCGCCAGGGTGACCACGGCGGCCACGATCGCGGTCCGCCGTGTCGTCCGCCGGCCACTCCCCTCGGTCGGGTTACTTCTTGGCACCGAACGTCTCCATCGTGCATTCCCTGGTGACCTGGGACATGGCGTTGGCATCGAGTCCGTTGGTCGGGTCGGCGACCCCGTCGTCGTAGGTCCAGCCAGAGCTGTCCGGCAACGAGTGGATCTTCAAACCGCGCCCCCGCAGGCACTTGACGTAGTCGTTCCACTGGCTCACGTAGTTCACGTTCTTGTCCCGATCCAGCTCCGGCGGCTGGAGCGGCATCTTGTTGGCACACGCCACGTACGCCGCCTTCGGCTCCCCGCTCGGGTCGAGGGAGAGGCCGGTACCGGTCCCCGCCGCTCCGGGCGCCTGACCGGTGTTCAGCTTCACCCCGTGCTCGTGCAGGCAGATCCGGTACGTCTCCCAGAGCTGACTCTCCTCCTCGTCGCTGGTGTCGAGGCGCAGCTGTGGGCGGCCGCTGACCGCGGCACCGGTAGCGTTCGTCGGGGCGGGCGGGGTGGTCAGTGACGCCACGTCACCCGTACCGCTGGCGGTGTGCTTGTCGGCGTCCCCGCCGCAGCCGGTGAGGGCGACGGCGAGCAGCGCGACAGCGGCGAGCCCGGCGGCGACCCGATGGGTTGAGTTGGTCATGCCAGGTAGCTTCACGGCCACCTGTCAGAGACCGGTAAAGATGCGGTCGTCATCCGACAGCCCCAGCTCACGGCGTCGTTGAAGCCCTCCGCCGTCACGTACAGTCGCTGCCGTGTGCGCGTATGTGCTGGTAGCCGAGGACGACCAGAAGCAGGCCGAGCTGGCCCGCCGGTACCTGGAACGCGAGGGGCACGAGGTGCTGGTGGTGGCCGACGGGCGGGCTGCACTGGAGCAGATCCGGCAACGACCACCCGCGCTGCTGATCCTCGACGTGATGATGCCGAAGGTCGACGGACTGGACGTCTGTCGCATCCTGCGCCGGGAGTCCGACCTGCCGGTGCTCATGCTGACCGCCCGCTCGACCGAGGACGACCTGCTGCTCGGCCTCGACCTGGGCGCCGACGACTACATGACGAAGCCGTACAGCCCGCGTGAGCTGGTCGCCCGGGCCCGCAGCCTGCTGCGCCGGGGCCAGCGGACGGTGCAGCAGGCGGACCCGGTGCTGCGGGTCGGCGCCGTGCAGGTCGACCCGGTACGCCACGAGGTACGCAGCGACGGACGCCTCGTCTCCTGCACACCGGGCGAGTTCCAGCTGCTTCAGGCGATGGCCGCCCAGCCCGCCCGCGCCTTCACCCGGGAACAACTCCTGAACTACCTGCACGGGTTCGACAGGTACATCACCACTCGGACCGTCGACGTGCACGTGATGCACCTCCGCCGGAAGATCGAGCCGAACCCGCGCAAACCGGCCCGGCTGGTCACCGTCTACGGCGTCGGCTACAAGCTGGTCGAAGAGTCACCCCATGGCGGGTGAGGTTCCGCTGCGTCGCAGTCTGCTGCTGCGGCTGCTGGCGCTGGCCGTCCTCATCGCCGTCAGCTCGATCGCGGCGACCGCGTGGCTGGCCGTACGCACCACCACCGGGGCGATCCGGCAGGAGCAGGGGCAGGCGCTCGCCGACGACGCCCGCATCTACGACACCCTGCTCGGGTACGCGGCCACCCACCCGAGCTGGGACGGGGTCGACACTGCCCTGCAACCGCTCGCGCGGGACGTCGGCCGGCGGATCGCCCTGACCACCGAGGCCGGCACCCTGATCGCGGACTCGACACCCGGGGCGGGTCCGTTGCCGACCACGCCGTCGGCGACCGTCGACGCGCTCGCCGTCAACACCGCCCTGCTGCCCGGGGTCACCCCGCCGGGCAGCGGTGCGGGCGGCACCGACCGCATCGACCCCCGCGCCGCCGGCCCGTACCTGCTGACGCCCAAGGAACGCGCCGCGCTGCACGACACGGCGACGAAGACGGTCCAGTGCCTGCGCGGGCAGGTGGGGATCGACGCCACCGTCGTCGACGGCCCCACCGGACGGCCGCGAATCGACACCCCCGGCACCGACCTCGCCGAGGAATCGGCCTGCGTCCAGTCGAGGTCGAGCCTCGCGACCCGCACGGCCACCGAGAACAAGGCGCTCGCCCAGCTCAACGCCCTGGTGAGCACCTGCCTGGCGCGGCGGCAGATGGCACCCGTGCAGGTGGGCCTGAACTGGACCTGGAACACGCAGCCGACGTCCAGCACACCCGCCGCCCGACCGCTGGCCGGGGCCGACCAGGAGCACAACCGGGCGATCAGCGCCTGCGTCGGCACCAGCCGACGCGAACAGCTCCTGCCGTACGTCGCCCCGGCCGCCACCCTCTTCGTCGGCGACCCGGGTGGGCGTCCTTCGCGCACCTTCGACCTCTCCCCCGCCAACCAGACCCGCATCATCGCGGTCGCCGGTGTCGTCCTGCTGGTGACGATCGGCGTCACCGTCCTCGCCGGCATCCGGCTGACCCGCCCGCTGCACGCCCTGACCGGGGCGGCGCAGCGGATGCGCGACGGCGACGGCTCCGCCCGGGTCCGGGTGACCGGCCGCGACGAGATCGCCCGGTTGGCCGAGGTCTTCAACGACATGGCCGAGCGGCGGGAACGCCTGGAGCAGCTGCGCCGGGCGATGGTCAGCGACATCGCGCACGAGATGCGTACGCCGGTGAGCAACATCCGGGGCTGGCTCGAAGCGGTCGAGGACGGCGTGGCGGACCCGGACCGCCGGCTGCTCTCCTCGCTGCTGGAGGAGGCGACCCTGCTCCAGCACGTGATCGCCGACCTGCAGGACCTGGCCGAGGCCGACGCGGGCGCGCTGCGGCTGCACCGCGAACAGGTCTACCTCACCGACCTGCTCGCCCAGGTCGCGGAAGCGCACCGGGCCCAGGCCGACCGGGTCGGCGTCACCATCACGGTACGCACCGAGGCCGACCCGCAGGTGGACGCCGACCCGGTGCGGCTGCGCCAGGCGGTCGGCAACCTGGTCGCCAACGCGGTCCGACACACCCCGTCGGGCGGGCACGTGACGATCAGCGCCCGCGCGACCGACGCCGAGGTCATCGTCTCGGTGACCGACACCGGCAGCGGGATCAGCGCCGACGACCTGCCCCGGGTCTTCGACCGTTTCTGGCGGGCGGAGAAGTCCCGCAGCCGGCAGACCGGGGGCAGCGGCCTGGGCCTCGCCATCGTGCGCAAGCTCACCGAGGCCCACGGTGGCACAGCGAGTGCCACCAGCACCCCCGGCCGCGGCTCCACCTTCACCCTCCACCTCCCCCCACCCCCCGCCCCCACCCCTGCCCCCGCCCCTGCGCGGTGATCAAGAGGTTTGCGTCATCGAACGACCGTCGAATGACGCAAACCTCTTGATCACCGAGGATGGCGTGGGGTGGGAGGGAGTGGGAGGGGTTGAATGGTGGGTGGGGCGGACTAGGCTGCCGCGGCATGAGCAGTGAGATTCCGGCCCGCGCCGACGTCGTCATCATCGGTGCCGGGCACAACGGTCTGGTCTCCGCGATCCTGCTGGCCCGCGCCGGCCTGGACGTCCTCGTGGTGGAGGCCGCCGACGTGATCGGCGGGGCGACCCGCACCGAGAACCCGTTCCCGAAGGTGCCAGGGCTACGCCACTCCACCGGCTCGTACCTGCTCGGGTTGATGCCCCCGGAGCTGCTCGCCACACTCGACGTACGGATCCCGGTGCTGCGCCGCGACCCGCACTACTTCCTGCCCACCCCGGGCGGCCTCGGCTCGCCGTACCTCCTCTTCGGCAGTGACACCGCCGCCACCCGGGCGCAGCTCGCCGAGTTCTTCTCCCCCGCCGACGTGGCCGCCGACGACACCATGCAGGCTGAGCTGGCCGCGCTGCGGGAAGACCTCGCCCCGGCCTGGTTGGCGGAGCCGCTGAACGTCGAGGAGACCGCCGAGCGGCACGTCCGCCCGGCACTGCGCCAGGTCTTCGTCGACCTCGTACGGGGTTCCGTCGCCGACTACCTGGCCCGGTTCGAGTTCCGCTCCGAGCTGCTGGTCAGCATGTACGCGGTCACCGACGGCCTGTCCGGGCTCAACGCCGGCCCGGACGACCCCGGCACCGGTCACAACTTCCTCGTGCACAACATGTGCCGACTGCCCGGCTCCGGTGGCACCTGGATGATCGCCGAGGGCGGGATGGGCACCGTCTCGCGGACGTTCGCCGAAGCCGCACGCGCCGCCGGGGCGACGATCCGCACCGGTACGCCGGTCAGCGCGGTGACCCTGGACGGCGGCGCCGCGAGCGGAGTGGTGCTGGCCGACGGTCGGGAGGTCGCCGCCCGGGTGGTGCTCGGCGCGTGTGACCCGTACACCCTGATGGACCTGTTGCCCGACGGCGCGCTGCCGGCGCCGCTCGGCGAACGGATGGCGGCGGTCCGCCGACCCGGCACCACCCTCAAGCTCAACCTGGCGCTCACCGGGCTGCCCCGCTTCTCCTGCCTGCCGGACGGCACGCCCAGCCCGTTCGGCTCGACCATCCACCTGCTGCCCGGGTCGGCGTCGCTGGTCGGCGGGGCGGCGACCTCGCCGATGACCGCGCTGCGCGCGATGTGGGCGGATGTGCAGGCCGGGCTACTGCCGGCGGAACCCACCATCGAGTGGTACCTGCACACCACCGTCGACCCGTCGCTCTCCGACGCCGCCGGGCACCACTCGTCCGCGCTGTTCGTCCAGTCCGTCCCCTACGAGTTGGCCGGCACGACCTGGGACGCGGAACTGCCCGGCTACGTCGACCGGCTCATCGGGATCGTCGAGCGGTACGCCCCCGGCACCGCGGACCTGATCGCCGACGCGGTGCCCCTGCCCCCGCCCGGCATCGAGGCGCACTTCGGCATCAGCGGCGGGCACATCCACCACGTGGACAACACCGTCTCGTTCACCGACCGGATGCCCTACGCCACCGGCATCGACGGCGTGTACGCCGGCAGCGCCGGCTGCCACCCGGCCGGCAGCGTCATCGGCGCAGCCGGCCACAACGCAGCCCAGAAAATCCTGTCCGACCTACCCGCCTAACCCCACCCCACCCCACCCCACCCCGCCCCGCCCCGCGCCGCGCCGCGCCGCCCCGCGCCGCGCCGCGCCGCCCCGCGCCGCGCCGCGCCCCGCGTCAGCCCGGCCCGCCCTCACCCCGGTCGATCATGGAGTTGTGGCGCCCGTTGTGGGAGCGAACGCGGTATTTGTCCCCCACCACAACTCCATGATCGACGGGGTGGGGTGGGGCAGGGTGGGGTGGGGCAGGGTGGGGCAGGGCGGGGTGGGGTGGGGCAGGGTGGGGCAGGGCAGGGCGGGGTGGGGTGGGGCAGGGTGGGGTGGGGCAGGGGCGGGCGGGCGGGGGGCGGGGGGCGGTTAGGTGAGGGTTTCGCCGGCGGGGGCGGGGGTTTCGGCGTCTACTCGGTGGGCTCGGACCTTGTGGCCGACGCTGGTCAGGCAGCGGCCGCTGGGCAGGTCGAAACGCCAGCCGTGCAGCTGGCAGGTGAGCTGGTCACCCTCGACGATGCCGAAGCGGGTCAGGTCCGCCTTCAGGTGCGGGCACCGCCGCTGCACCACCCAGTCGCCCAACGTGATGTCCTCGGCGTCGGTGCTGCGCTCGTGCTCGTCGTACCAGCCCTCGGCGTACTGGAGCCGCTCCTCGGAGAGGCACTTGAAGAACGCGTAGACGAACTCGTTGTACTGGCCGATCCGGGCCGCCGAGAACCGGCAGGACAGGAAGAGCGAGTTGACCCAGTCCACCTCGCCGATGAAGAGCAGGTGCTCGATCAGCGACCGCTCGGTCCGGAACCGGTAGCGCACCTTCTCGTCCGCGTACGGCCGCACCTCCTGGCCGGGGAAGTCCACCACGATCGACTCGACGCTCTCGCCGTCGTACCCCACCAGGTCGAAACGGACCGGGCCGCCGACCCCCTTGGCCAGGTAGATCGACTCGTCGAGCAGCGGCTCGATCCGACGCTTCATCTCGGCGAGCACGTCCACCTCGGGGTGCCGCCAGGACGCCTTCTCCGCCTCGATGATGGGGCGCTTACGCTCCCGCATCTCCTCCAGGTGAGCGACCTTGTTCGCGAAGAACTCCTCCACCGCAACCGGGTGGGTGGTGCTCGCACCCTCGGTGGTGACCTCGGCGACGCTGCCCGGCAGCAGCACGATCCCGTTGGTGCCGCCGACCTTGGCGTACTCCGACAGGAAGACCGACTGGTCGGGGAAGATGTTGCCCTCGTCGCCGTGGATGTCGTTGAACTGCCACAGGGCGTCGTCGAGGAAGCACGGCGGACCGGCGATCGGGAAGACGTGCGACGCCTTCAGGTCGTCGATGTACCGCCAGGTCCGGTCGAACTGCCGGTCCCGCTTCTGCTTGCCGAAGGCGGTCTTCGCCGCCTGCGGCAGCTCGTAGACCATCGGGTACCAGATCGCACCGGAGAACTGGAGCAGGTGCGCGTGCACGTGCCCCAGCTCAGCGAAGACGCTCAGGTCGGTGGGGCGGGCGTCGTTCTGGTTGAGCAGCCGGACACCCTCGTACTCGACCCAGAGCGAGGAGTCGCCGATCGGCCCGTCCGTCGGGCTGGTCAACGCCTGAATCATGATCTTCAAGCCGCCGGGTAGCTCCACCACCTGCTCGTTGGGCGCCTTCAGGAACTTGGTGAAGCCGAGCGCCCGGAACTCGTCCTCCATCTCCGAGGTGGGGAACTCGGGGAGCAGGACCGTGGCGTCCTTCGAGACGAACTCGCGCAGGTGTTTCGCGTCGAAGTGGTCCCGGTGCAGGTGGGAGACGTACAGGTAGTCGACCTGGCCCAGGGTCTCCCAATCCAGCAGGGAATTGTCCGGGAACGGGAACCACGACGCGAAGTAGGCCGGGTTGACCCACGGGTCGCACAGGATGCTGCCCGCGGCCGTGTCGATCCGCATGCTGGCGTGCCCGGTTCCGGTCACTCGCACCGCACAGTCCCCCTCAAACAGACAATCAGGTGTACGCCAAACGCTACCGGAGCGGGTCTGACCGCCGCCCCGCGACGCCGGTAGTGCCGTTCAGCCAGGTGGGCGGGGCTGATGGCCAGGAAACCCCCACCCCACCGCTCCGGGTACGAGGCGTGCCAGACTAACCAAAGATCCGATCGCGAGGGAAGGACCGACAGTGGCAGGAAGCGAGCCGGTAACGTCGCCAGACCAGCACAAGCCCGGGCACCGCAAGGCCGGGCAGATCGGCGCCGTGCTGTCCGCACTGGCGCTGCTGGCGATGATCTGCGGCAACCACGAGGGCAGGGTCGAGGACATCTGGCTGATCGGCCTGGCCGCGCTGCTGCTGATCATCGTGATCGGCGACATCGTGCTACGGCGCAACGGTCTGCGCTCCTGACCTGACCCACCGCCGGACGACCGGCCGACGTACGCCGAGGGCCCGCCCCCACCCGGGGGACGGGCCCACGTCCGTACGCGTCGGGGTCAGCGCCCGAAGAGAATGTCCTGTACGTCCTTGAGCGCGGCGTCGACCTCAGCCTCGAAGTAGCCACCCGGCACCAGGCCGAACCGGAGCGTGTCGAGGTCCTTCGGGTCGACCGGCATCGGGTTGCGGCGCTGCATGCCACCGAGCAGCGTTTCGAAGAACCGGTCCACCTGGTCGGGGTCGTACCCGCTGCCGAAGCGGCGCACCTGGAAGCTGCGGCGGATCTGGTCTACCCGGTACAGGTCGCTGCCGGGCGGACCGGCCATCGGCGGGCCACCCATCGGCGGACCGGCCATCGGGGGACCACCCATCGGGGGGCCGCCCATCGGCGGGCCGGCCACCGCGGGCGGGCCGGCCATCGGTGGACCGCCCATGCCCTGCTGCGGCAGCGGAGGCGGGCCGGCCGGACCACGGCGCATGTCGCGCAGGTCCCGCTCCGGCATCCGGATCTCGGCGGTCATGTCGGCGCGACCGTGCCGCCCGGCCTCGAAGCCGTCGAAACGCGACTCCTCCGGGGGCGGCGGATAACCGCCGGGCCCGCGCTGGTCGTCGGGGCCGTACCCACCGCGCTGATCATCCGGGCCGTACCCACTGGGGCCGGCGGGCAGGCCGCGCTGCGGCATGCCGTGCCCACCCATCGGGCCGGGACCCATCGGACCACCGGGACCCATCGGCGGGCCGGCCGGGCCACGTGGCGCGTCGTAACCACCGCCCCGCGGGGCGTCGTACCCACCGGCGAAGGCACCGGTCGGCTCGTCGTAGCGGCCGTAGGGCGGGCCGGCCTGCGCGGGCATCGGCCGGGGCGGCATCGGCTGCGGAACCATACCCCGGTCGTCACGCATCGGCGGACCCATCCGGTCCGGTGGGCCCAGCCGGTCAGCCATCCGGGGGTCGGCACCGCGCCCGGCGCTGTTCCGCTCCTCCAGCTCGGCCAGCTGCCGCTCGACCCGATCCAGGTGCAGGTCGACCTGCCACTCGTCGTAGCCGTTGAAGCGGACCCGGAAGACGACGTCATGAACCTCCTGGGAGGCCACCGGGGCGCCGACCTGTCGGCCGTCGAGCGTCGCCTCGACCCGGTCGAGGAAGGCATCCACCTCGTCGACCTTGTATCCCCGGCGGAGCGCCTTGCGCCGGAAACGCTGACCCTGACTCGCCACTATGTCTCCTGGTCTCGTTCGCCACGCCCGGTCACGCCGGTGCCTCTCCGGCGCGGTCGGTGTTGGTGTCGTTGTCCTCGGCGGCGGCGAGTTGGCCACACGCGCCGTCGATCTCGCGACCTCGGGTGTCCCGAACTGTGGTGGACACCCCGGCTTCGCGCAACCGCCGGACGAACTCCCGCTCGACCGGCTTCGGGCTGGCGTCCCAGCGACTGCCCGGCGTCGGATTGAGCGGAATCAGGTTCACGTGGGCCAATTTGCCGGCCAACAACCGCCCGAGCAGGTCGGCTCGCCACGGCTGGTCGTTCACGTCCTTGATCATCGCGTACTCGATCGACACGCGACGGCCCGTCCGGGCGGCGTAGTCCCACGCTGCGTCCAGCACCTCGGCTACCTTCCAGCGCTGGTTTACCGGCACGAGTTCGTCGCGCAGATCATCATCGGGCGCGTGCAGGGACAGCGCAAGGGTCACTGAGAGGTCTTCGCTGGCCAGTCGGCGGATGGCCGGAACCAGGCCGACCGTGGAAACGGTGATGTGCCGCTGGGACAGGCCGAGCCCCTCCGGAGCTGGGCTGACCAGCCGACGGATCGCGGCGATCACCCGGTTGTAGTTGGCCAGCGGCTCGCCCATGCCCATGAAGACGACGCGCGACAGCCTCGGCGGGGAGCCCGCGACCACACCCGAGGCCGCCACCCCGGCCATGTACACCGCCTGGTCGACGATCTCCGCTGTCGACAGGTTGCGGGTCAGCCCGGCCTGGCCGGTCGCGCAGAACGGGCAGGCCATGCCGCAGCCCGCCTGGCTGGAGATGCAGACGGTCACCCGGTCCGGGTAACCCATCAGCACGCTCTCCACCAGCGCACCGTCGTGCAGCCGCCAGAGCGCCTTGCGGGTCGCGCCGTCGTCGCAGGCCAGCTCGCGCACCGGGTTGAGCAACGTGGGCAGCAACTGGTCGGCCAGCCGCTCCCGGGTCGCCGCGGGCAGATCGGTCATCGCCTGCGGGTCCCGGACCAACCGCCCGAAGTAGTGGTTGGAGACCTGCTTGGCCCGGAAGGCCGGCTCCCCCAGACCGGTGACCAACGCCTGGCGGCCGGCCAGGTCCAGGTCAGCGAGGTGCTGAGGGGGCATGGCGGCCCGGCGCGCGGCGGGGGCGACCGAGATGGCGGGGATCAGGGGAAGGCTCGTCATGGCTGGTCCAGTGTGTCACGCCGTCGGCGACAGGTGCCGCTCCGGAGGTGCCGAACGGGCCGCGACCGCCGGAGCCGGATGACCAGGTAGCCGTGATTCATACCTCAGCCCACCACCGGCACGAGGACCGCCAACAGCAGGTACGCCGTCGGCACCGCGAACAGAATCGAGTCCAGCCGGTCCATCAGACCGCCGTGACCGGGCAGCAGGTTGCTCATGTCCTTCACGCCGAGATCCCGCTTGATCATCGACTCGGCCAGGTCGCCGAGGACCGCCGCACAGGAGACGGCCACCCCGAACAGCGCACCCCACCAGGGGGCCACGTCGAACATCAGCCACAACAGCAACGCGCCGCCCAGGGCTGCCGCGGTGACCGAGCCGGCGAAGCCCTCCCAGGACTTCTTCGGGCTGATCGACGGGGCCATCGGGTGTTTGCCGAAGGAGACGCCGGCCGCGTACCCACCGGTGTCGGAGAGGACCACCCCGATCAGGGTGGCCAGGATGCGCAGGTGCCCGTCGTCGGGAGCCGCCGCCAGCAACGCCGCGAAACCGGCGAGGAACGGTACGTAGACGGCGATCAGGGTGGCCGCGGTGATATCCCGCTGGAAGCCGGCCGGCCCGTCACCCAGCCGCCAGATCATGGTGCCCAGCACCGTGACCAGCAGCCCCAGGCTGAGCGCGTCCGGCCCGGCGAACCAGGCCAGGCCGACGGTCAACACGCCCCCGGCGATCAGCGGCACCAGCGGCGGGTGCGCGCCGCTGCGCCGGACCGCACGGGCCATCTCCCAGCTGCCGACACCGACGGCGGCGGCGATCACCGGCAGGAACGCCAACGGGTAGAACGCCAACGGCACCACGATCAGCACGCCGAGGCCGAGCCCGACCCCGATCGCCGCGGGCAGGTTACGGCCGGCCCGCCCGGCGCCCACCTGCTGGGTGGGCGGTCGGTCGAGGCTGGCCCGCCGTCGCCCCTTCGGCCGTCGACCGGTCGCCGGCGCCTCGTCCGGCACCACCTCGGCCTGAACGGGCGCGAGCTGCTCGGTCGGGTACCCGGGGTCGTCGAAGCGGGCGGGAGGGCCGTCAACGCCGGCCAGCCCGTCGAAGCGACCACGGTCCGGGCCGACATAGGGCGGCGGCCCGTCACCGACGGCGGGAGGTCGGTCCAGGTACCGGTCGCCGCGCCCCCGGTCGTCGTACCGGGAGGGCTGGTTGCGGTCGTCCACGTGCCGGTCCCGGTCGTCGAACCGATCGTGCCGGTCGCGGTCCTCGAAGCTGACCGGGCGGCCCCGCTCCTCGTAGGGGTCCGCGGGGTGCGGGTCGGGGTGCGGCCGGACGGGCGGGTCGGCGTACAGCTCAGGGCCGGCGGCCGGACGGCGGTGCCACTGGCCGGCCTCCATCTCCTGGTCCGGCCAGGGCAGCGCCACCGGGCGCTCCGGCCGGTCCCAGCCGCGAGGCTCGCTGCCGTAGGGGTCGGGGTGGGACATCACGCACCGCGACGCGGCACGAGAACCACCACATGACGCAAGACCACAAGCATCCCCTACACGTGCGATGTTCCTCCGAATTGACCGCCCCGACGGTCGGTCGATCCCCGGTGTGCACCACCCGGTGGCCGGGAATCCTGCCGAGCCTACTGCACACACCGAACCGGCACGGCGGACGAGGCACGCCGACGGACGTCACCCCTCGCCGCTGGGCCGCCGGCCAGCGACGCCCGCCCATCCGGTACGACAGAGCGCAGGCGATCCGCAGCCGTCGATCCGACTCGTCCGGTGCTCGATCGGGTACTGAACCGACACTCCCGCCGTGGTCCGCTGGTGGGGCGCCGGCACCAGCCGGCGCGTCCGCACGGGGGAAGGGCACTCACACATGTACAAGCTCGGTCTCGCGGTGCTGACGGTGGCTGCCATGGTCCTGGCAGCACCGTCACCGGCCGCCGCCACCACCACCACCACGACACAGACCAGCATCACCATCGACCGCCACGCCAGCGAACTGTTCCCGTTCGAGCCGCCCGTCGGGGAGCCGGGCGTGACGTACCCGGCGACGAGGGTCACCGCCACCGCCGACAACTGCCCGGCCGGAATCGTCCTCATGTCGGCGTCGCTGGTGCAGGACGGCCTGCCGACCCTCTGGGCCACCGGGGGACGCGGGGCCGGCGAGATCGTCTGCGACGGCGGCACCGTCGAACTCTCGATGGCGTTCGCCCGGATCACTCCGGCACTGCACCCTGGCCGGGCCACCGCTCGCTTCTCGTTGCGGGACTGGGACACCGGCGAGCAGTTCGCCGAGAGCACCAGGACCGTCTGGATTCCCTGCTGACCTACGGCACGAGGCCCGTTCCCGACGTCGGGAACGGGCCTCGAAGCATGCTTCACACCTCGAGCAGCTCGGTTTCCTTGTGCTTCACGAGGTCGTCGATGTTGGCCACGTACCGCTGGGTCAGGTCGTCGAGTTCCTTCTCGGCGCGGCGGCCCTCGTCCTCGCCGGCCTCGCCGTCCTTGACGATCCGGTCCAGCTCTTCCTTGCCACGGCGGCGGACGTTGCGGATCGCCACCTTGGCCTCCTCGCCCTTGTGCCGCGCCACCTTGATCATGTCGCGGCGGCGCTCCTCGGTCATCTGCGGGAGCAGGATGCGCAGCTGGGTGCCCTCGTTGTTCGGGTTCACCCCGAGGTCCGAGTCGCGGATCGCCTTCTCCATGGCGTTGATCTGCGAGTTGTCGTACGGCTTGATGACGGCCATCCGCGGCTCGGGAACCGCGATGGACGCCATCTGCGTCAGCGGCGTGGGCGTGCCGTAGTAGTCGATGATGACCTTGGAGAACATGGCGGCGTTGGCGCGGCCGGTACGGATGGCGCCGAACTCCTCCTTGGCGTGCTCGACCGCACGGTCCATCTTCTCCTCGGCCTCGAGGAGGGTGTCGTCGATCACCGGTCTCCTCGCCTCCTTCTGTGCTCGTGGTGGGCTCTGCTGAAAGTCGTCAGACCGCTGCCGTCGGCGGGACTCAGGCGGTGATCAGGGTGCCGATCTTGTCGCCACCCACCGCGCGGATGATGGTGTCGTCACCCTGCGCGCCGAAGACCAACATCGGCAGGCCGTTCTCCATGCAGAGGCTGAACGCCGCCGCGTCGGCCACCCGCAGGTTGCGGCGCAGCACCTCGGAGAAGGTGATCGAGTCGAGCTTGCTGGCGGTGGGGTCGATCCGGGGGTCGGCGGTGTAGACGCCGTCCACGCCGTTCTTGCTCATCAGCACCACGTCGGCCCGGATCTCCAGCGCCCGCTGGGCGGCCACCGTGTCGGTGGAGAAGTACGGCATCCCGGCGCCGGCGCCGAAGATGACCACGCGGCCCTTCTCCAGGTGCCGGATGGCACGCAGCGGGATGTACGGCTCGGCGACCTGGGCCATCGTGATGGCGCTCTGCACCCGGGTCTCGATGCCCTCCTTCTCCAGGAAGTCCTGGAGCGCGAGGCAGTTCATCACGGTGCCGAGCATGCCCATGTAGTCCGCGCGGGCCCGGTCCATCCCGCGCTTCTGCAGCTCCGCGCCACGGAAGAAGTTGCCCCCGCCGACCACCACGGAGACCTGCACGCCGCGGCGCACCACGGTGGCGATCTGTCGGGCGATGGCCTGGACGACGTCCGGGTCGACGCCGATCGCGCCACCACCGAAGACCTCACCGGAGAGCTTCAGCACCACCCGGCGGGCACGCCCCGGCGGCGGTGCCGTCGGATCGTCCAGCTCCAGCGTCCGGTCACTCACAACCTGCGTCATCCGCCCCGCCCTTCCCCACGCGCACGCCCCGTGCGGCGCATACCGCGAACCTGCCGCTGCCGACCCTATGTGACGAGGAGGCCGCGGTGCCTGTCACGTACACCGGCGGCCTCCTCGTTGACGTCTCCTGCCCACGGGCGCGCGCGGCGCCCGGTGCCGGCTCAGGCCTGGCCGACCTCGAACCGCACGAAGCGGGTGACCTCGATGCCGGCCTCGGCCAGCACCTGCTTCACCGACTTCTTGTTGTCGGCCACCGACGCCTGCTCGACCAGGACGAAGTCCTTGAAGAAGGAGTTGACCCGGCCCTCGACGATCTTCGGCAGGGCCGCCTCGGGCTTGTTCTCCTCGCGGGCGGTCTGCTCGGCGATGCGCCGCTCGGACTCGACGACCTCGGCCGGAACCTCGTCCCGGGTGAGGTACTTCGGCCGCATGGCGGCGATCTGCATGGCCACACCACGGGCGTCGGCGTCGCCGGCCTCGTCGCTCTTGCCGGTGTACGACACGAGCACGCCAACGGCCGGCGGCAGGTCCTGGGCCTTGCGGTGCAGGTAGACCGCGGTGGTGCCCTCGACCCGGGCGAACCGGTTGAGCACCAGCTTCTCGCCGATCTTGGCGGACTGCTCCTGGATCAGGTCGGCGACGACCTTGCCGTCGAGCTCGGTGGCGAGCAGCTCCTCGGCGGTGTTCGCGCCGGAGCGCTCACCGTGCTCGACCAGCTGCTGGGCCAGCGCGATGAACGACTCGGTCTTGGCGACGAAGTCGGTCTCGCAGTTCAGCTCGAGCAGCGCCTTGCCGGAGTGGGCGACCAGACCGTTGGCGGCCGTACGACCGGCCCGCTTGCCGACGTCCTTGGCGCCCTTGACGCGCAGGATCTCGACGGCCTTGTCGAAGTCGCCCTCGGCCTCGGTCAGCGCCTTCTTGCTGTCCATCATGCCGGCGCCGGTGAGGTCGCGGAGCTTCTTGACGTCCGCGGCGGTGATTTGGGACATGGCTCTCTCTTCGGTGTTGAGACGGCGTGTGGATGGTCAGAGGTGCCGGTTACCCGGATCCGGGCGGATCGTGCCCGGCGTACCGTCGCTGCCCGCCGTTCGCGAAAACGGACGGCGGGGCAGCGACGGTGCGATCACTCCGCGGTGGCGGTCGCCGGCTGCTCGGTGGGGGCGGCCTGCTCGGCGGCAGCGGCGGGCTGCTCGGCCGGGGCGGCCGACTCGTCGGCCTTCTTCGGCTCGAGAAGCTCGCGCTCCCACTCGGTCAGCGGCTCGTCGCTCGCGACGCCCTCGGGCTTCTCGTCGTTGCCCCGGCGACGGCCGGAACGCGCGATCAGACCATCCGCGACGGCGGCGGCGACGACCTTGGTCAGCAGCTCGGCCGAGCGGATCGCGTCGTCGTTACCCGGGATCGGGAAGTCGACCTCGTCCGGGTCACAGTTGGTGTCCAGCACCGCGATCACCGGGATGCCCAGCTTGCGGGCCTCGTCGACGGCGATGTGCTCCTTCTTGGTGTCGACGATCCACACCGCGGCGGGAAGCTTCTGCATGTCCCGCAGGCCACCGAGGGTGCGGGTCAGCTTGATCTTCTCGCGGGAGAGCTGCAGGGTCTCCTTCTTGGTGTAACCGGCGGCGGTGCCGCTCAGGTCACCCAGGCCCTCCAGCTCCTTCATCCGCTGGAGCCGCTTGTACACGGTCTGGAAGTTGGTCAGCATGCCACCGAGCCAGCGGTGGTTGACGTACGGCTGGCCGACCCGGGTCGCCTGCTCGGCGATCGCCTCCTGGGCCTGCTTCTTGGTGCCGACGAACAGGATGCTGCCACCCTCGGCGACGGTCCCACGCACGAACTCGTACGCCTTCTCGATGTAGTCGAGGGTCTGGCGCAGGTCGATGATGTAGATGCCGTTGCGCTCGGTCATGATGAAGCGCTTCATCTTCGGGTTCCAGCGCCGGGTCTGGTGCCCGAAGTGGACACCACTCTCCAGCAGCTGACGCATGGTCACGACGGCCATGGTTGGGGTACTCCTCAAGGTCCCTGGTTGTCACGCCCGGCCGGTGGCCGGGCGTCCTGGCGCCTGGTCGCCGGCCCATGGTGGGCCCGATCATGATCGGGACCAGGGAGGCCGTCGCTCCACGACGATTCGTGAAGAGGGCGCGCGAGGTCGACCGCACGAGGCGGTCGCCAGTTGGCCAGTGTACGCCCCTCACCCGGTCAGCCGCCCCGGGGTGCGCGTGGGGCGCTGCTCCGGGGCGGGACGCGGGTCAGCCGGCGGCGAGCGCGGCGGCCACGAAGAGCACCAGCCCGACGGTCAGGTAGGCCGTCGGTGGGCGGAGCCAGCCTCGACCGTTGTCGGAGAGCGCCAAACCTCCGGTTCGTAGCCCGTACAGCCCGATCGCGAAGATCGGCAGTCCGGCGACCAGGGCGATGCCCGCCACCACGTTCCCGGCGTCCACCGGATCACCGGTCCCGCCCGCCAGCAGCACCCGCAGCGCGGGACCCTCAAAGATCAACACCAGCAGGGCGAAGAGTACGGCCAGCACCGGTCGACGGGTCCGATAGACGCCGTCGGCGGACGGCGGATACAGCGGGGGCTCGCCCATGGGCGGCTCGGGGCGGGGGCCGATCCCCGGCATCGGGCCGGTCGGCATCTCCAACGGGTGTGGCGTGTCGCCGCCGCGGGTCGGGTCGACGATCGGGTACCCGCCGAGCGGAGCGGGACGAGCCTGGTCAGTGAGCACGCTGGCCGGCGGCGCGCTGTCGGGGGTGGTTTCCGGCGCGGGGCCGGTCACCGGGGAACCCGCCGCGGTCGCCTCCCGGGCAGCGCGGCGTCCGGGCAGCTCACCGGAGATCTCCGAGGGGTCCCGGTCCGCCCGTCGCGACCGGCTGGCCCGGTAACCGTCCGCCTCCGGCCGTGCGGCACCCAACGGGTCGACCGCACCGAACCGCCCCGAATCAGCCTCACTCGCACCGAACCGTCCGGTCTGGTGGTCCAGGGCATCGAAGCGTCCGGAGTCCGGCTCAGGCGTACCGGCGAAGCGGCCCGGGTCGACGGCGCCGAAGCGACCGGAGTCCGGCTCGCGGCGGCGGCCGACGCCGGTGTCCTCGAGGGAGCGGCCGTCTTCCGCGCCACGCTGCTCGGGAATCTCGGCGTCCCGGTATCGCGGATCGCCCGCGCCGCGCCACTCCGACTCGCCGTAACCGCGGCCCCGCTCGTCGGGGTACCAGCGCGACTCCTGATCTTCCGGGAAACTCCGTCGTCCGTCCACGTCCGGCACCGTATGCGACCGGCCACCCGCACGCCATTTCGGCCCTGCCGGCCCCACCTCGGAAGGGTCCGGGCGGCGCGGGGGCACGAGTCGTGTCCAGGTGACGTCGCGCGGTCGGAGGCGCAACGCTGCTAGCACAGCGCAGGCATGATCGTCCGGTTGTCCACAGCACACCCGTTGTCCACAGCTGGGCCGCCGCCGGGTCGCGGTGGTCGCGCTGCGGCGGGCACCGTGCCGGCATGACGAAGCGGAACCAGGCCGTTGGCGCGTACGGCGAACGGTGCGCGGCCCGGCACCTGACCGAGGCGGGGCTGCGCCCGATCGCCAGAAACTGGCGCTGCCCGGCTGGGGAGATCGACATCATCGCGTGGGACGGGCCCGTGCTCGCCTTCTGCGAGGTGAAGACCCGCCGGGGCGCGGCTTTCGGCACCCCGGCCGAGGCGGTCGTCCCGGCCAAGGCCCGCCGGCTGCGCGGGCTCGCCGCCCAATGGCTGACCGAGACCGGTACGACCGCCGAGGAGGTGCGCTTCGACGTGCTGTCGGTGCTGCTGCCCGACACCGGTCCGGCGCAGGTCGACCACCTCAAGGGCGCGTTCTGAGATGGGCGCCCGGAGGATCGGTGACGCACCGTGAGCTACGCGAAGGTGCTCTGCGTGGGGTTGGTCGGGGTGACCGGTCACCTCGTCGAGGTGGAGGCCGACCTGGCCGCCGGCCTGCCGGCGGTGGTGATCTCCGGCCTGCCGGACACCGCCCTGCACGAGGCCCGCGACCGGGTCCGCGCCGCCGTTGTCAATTCCGGCCAACGGTGGCCCAACCGGCGGATCACCCTCAACCTGCTCCCCGCCACGCTGCCGAAATTCGGCTCGGCCTTCGACCTGGCCATCGCCGCAGCGCTGCTGGGCGGCTCGGGTGAGCTGCCGCTGCTCCCCCTGGAGGGGGTGGTGATCCTCGGCGAGCTGGGGCTCGACGGGACGGTCCGGCCGGTGCGTGGCGTACTCCCGATGGTCGCCGCCGCAGCCCGGGCCGGTGTCGCACGGGTGATCGTGCCGGTCGAGAACGCCGCCGAGGCCGCCGTCATCCCGGGGGTACGGGTGCGAGCGGTGGACACCCTGCACCGGCTGGTCGCCTTCGTCCGGGACGGGACCCCGCTGATCGAGCCACCGGCGGACGTCCCGGTGCCGCCGGTCGGTGGGCCGGATCTCGCCGAGGTCGCGGGGCAGCAGCTGGGTCGGCGCGCCCTGGAGGTCGCCGCGGCCGGCGGGCACCACGTGGCGTTGCTCGGCCCGCCGGGCGCCGGCAAGACGATGCTCGCCGAGCGGCTGCCGTCGCTCCTGCCCGAGTTGGACGACGACGCAGCGCTGGAGGTCACCGCGCTGCACTCGGTCGCCGGGCTGCTGCCGCCGGGCGGTCGGTTGCTGCGCCGCCCGCCGTTCCAGGCACCGCACCACACCGCGACCGTGCCGTCGCTGGTCGGCGGCGGCTCCGGGCTGGCCCGGCCCGGCGCGGTGTCGCTGGCCCACCGCGGGGTTCTCTTCCTGGATGAGGCCCCAGAGTTCAGCAAGGGCGCGCTGGAGGCGCTGCGCCAACCGCTGGAACACGGCCAGATCCAGCTGAGCCGCAGCGGGGGCGGCACCGTCTACCCGGCCCGCACCCAGTTGGTGCTGGCAGCCAACCCGTGTCCGTGCGCGAAGCCGGCCGGCGATGCGCACTGCGAGTGTTCGCCGCTGACCCGCCGCCGCTACCTGGGCAAACTCTCCGGGCCGCTGCTCGACCGGATCGACGTCCAGGTGCGGCTGATGCCGGTACGGGCGGCGGAGCTGATGGCGACCGACGGCAACGTCGAGCCGTCGGCGACTGTCGCTGCCCGGGTGGCGGCGGCCCGGCAGGCGGCGGCCGCCCGCTGGGCCGACCTCGGCCGGCGGCTCAACGCCGAGGTGGCGGGCCCGCTCCTGCGCCGACCGCCGTGGCGGCTGCCGGCCAAGGTCACCGTCGAGCTGCGTGGTCGGCTCGACTCCGGCTCGCTGTCGGCGCGCGGCTTCGACCGGGTGATCCGGATGGCCTGGACGATCGCCGATCTGGACGGCCGTGACCGGCCGGACCAGGACGACGTCCGGGAAGCACTTCAACTACGGACGGGGGAGGCGGCGTGAGCGCCGAGGAGGAAAACCGGCTGGCCCGGGTCGCCCTGACCTGGTTGGCCGAACCGGGCACCCGCGCGGTGCACCGGCTGGTCGAACGGCACGGCCCGGTGGCCACCCTGGATCTGCTGCTCGACGGCGGCAGTCCGGACGGCTGGTTGCACACCACTGTCGCCGCACGTTCGGCGGCCGGCGACGCGCGGGCGGTGGCGGCGGAGGCCCTGCAACGGGCGGACCGACTGGGTGCCCGGCTGGTCACGCCGGACGACGAGGAGTGGCCAAGCCCGGTCGCCGACCTGGCCACACTGCGTCTGCCGGACGTCAGCCGCCGGGTGGACGCCGAGACCGCCCCGCCGCTCTGCTTCTGGGTACGCGGAGGCTGGCCGCTCGGCGAGGCCCTGGACCGTTCGGTGGCCGTGGTGGGGGCGCGGGCGGCCACCGGCTACGGGCAACACGTCGCGACCGAGCTGGGGTACGGGCTGGCCGAGCGGGACTGGACGGTGGTGTCCGGCGGCGCGTTCGGCATCGACGCGGCCGCCCACCGAGGCGCCCTCACCGCCGGCGGCCTGACCGTCGCCGTGCTCGCCTGCGGGCTCGACCGCCCGTACCCGATAGGCAACACCGCGCTGTTCGACCGGATCGCCGAGACGGGGCTGCTGGTCAGCGAGTGGCCACCCGGTGCCGAGCCGCTGCGGCCCCGGTTCCTGATCCGCAACCGGGTGATCGCCGTGGGCACCCGGGGCACCGTCGTGGTGGAGGCGTCGGCGCGCAGTGGCGCGACGCAGACCGCGCGGCGGGCCATCTACGGCAATCGGGTGGCCATGGTGGTGCCGGGGCCGGTGACCTCGGCGATGTCCGTCGGCGCGCACGAGTTCCTGCGCGAGTTCCCCGACAAGGCCCGGCTGGTCACCGGGGTGGCGCACGTGCTGGAGGAGGTGGGCCGGATCGGCGCGGACCTGGCCCCGCTGGCGCGCGGACCGCAGCGGCCCTCCGACGCCCTGGACGACGACGCGCGGTCACTGTTGGAGGCGCTGCCCCGCCGAGGCGCGATGGGTGTGGACCGGCTCTCCGTCCGCGCCGGTGTCGGCGTACGGACCGCGCTGCGCAAGCTGTCGCTGTTGGAGGAGCTGTCCATGGTGGTCCGTCGCGACGACGGGTACGCCCTCGCCCCGCCACCCGCCGCATCCACGCGTGCGGCGGCGCAGACGCCTGCTCTGCCGGGTACCTGAGCGATGCGTCACCGCCGACCGACCGTGGTGGTCGCCCGACCACCCCCGCGCGCTCGGGACCTCGGCCCGCCGGCACAGCCGATACCGTGCCCGGTCATGGGTGCAATCAAGCCGTGGCACATCAGCGTGCTCTGCTGTCTCGTCGTGACCGCCGTGCTCGTCGTCGGCCTGCTCGTGGTCCTGAGCAAGAGGAGCAACCGCCGATGAGTCGGGTCGACCACCCGGCACCGTCAGGTCCGGTGGCGTACCCCGACCGGCCGTAGGCTGATGCCGTGCCAGCTGTGAGTGAGGGTGCCTGGGCCGAGGAGTCGGCCGGCACGCGTGCGCGGCCACGATGAGCCGGCCCGACCGGAGCACCCGGGCCATGCACCAGGCGCTGCCGCCAGCGCTGCGCGAGGCTGTCGACGACTTCGCCGAACACCTGTCCCGAGTGCGTAACCGGTCGGCGCACACCGTCCGCGCCTATGTCACCGACATCGTCTCGCTGCTCGACCACGCCGTCCGGATGGGCTGCGCGGACCTGGCCGAGCTGGACCTGCCGGTGTTGCGCAGTTGGCTGGCGCGGCAGCGCACCACGGGTGCGGCCCGCACCTCGTTGGCCCGGCGGGCCGCGTCGGCGCGGGCGTTCAGCGCCTGGGCACACCGGGCCGGGCTGCTCCCCGTCGACGTGGGCGCCGCGCTGGCCAGCCCTCGCGCGCACCGGGAGTTGCCCACCGTGCTGCGCGCCGACCAGGCTGCCGCCCTGGTGGAGGCACCGTCCCGGCAGGCACCGCCGACCAGCCCGCCGGAGCGCACGACCGCAGAGCGCACCGACGCAGCCGCCGGGCCGACCTCGGCTGCCGGGCCGACCTCAGGTGCAACGGAAGAGACCGAGGCGGTGCCGCTGCGGGACCGGGTGCTGCTGGAGCTGCTCTACGCCACCGGCGTACGGGTCAGCGAGGCGTGCGGGTTGGACGTCGGCGACGTCGACCCCGGCCGGCGGGTGATCCGGGTGTTCGGCAAGGGCGGGCGGGAGCGCTCGGTGCCGTACGGGGTGCCCGCCCAGCGGGCGTTGGACGACTGGCTGCGCCGGGGCCGCCCGGCGATGGTGGCCGCCCACTCCGGCGACGCACTGCTGCTGGGTGCCCGGGGTGGTCGGCTCAACCCGACGACCGCGCGTCAGATCGTCGGCGCGTACGCCGAGACCGCCGGGCTGCCCCGAACCAGCCCCCACGACCTACGCCACTCCGCGGCCACCCACCTGCTGGAGGGTGGCGCCGACCTGCGCGCCGTGCAGGAACTGCTCGGTCACTCGTCGCTGGCGAGCACCCAGATCTACACGCACGTCTCGGTCGAGCGGCTACGCGCCGCGTACCGGCAGGCGCACCCACGCGCCTGACCAACCGCCGGAGGGCGCGAAGGCCGGAGGGCACGCACGCGCGCCTGACCAAGCGCCGGAGGGTGCCCGAGCACGGCGGTTACGATCATCGCGTGAGCGTCCCGCAGCCCCCTGAGCCGATCCCGGGCGCCCGCCTGCTCTTCTCCCTGGACCCGGCGGTCAGTCACCTCAACCACGGCTCGTTCGGCGCGGTGCCGATCGGCGTGCAGCGCGCCCAGCAGCGGTTGCGTGACGAGATGGAGGCGAACCCGCTGCGCTTCTTCACCCAGGGGCTGGTCGACCGGATCGCGCACACCCGCCGGCACCTCGCCGGGTTCCTGGGCGCCGACCCGGACGGCAGCGCCCTGGTGGGCAACACCACCACCGGCGTCGCCGTGGTGCTCCAGTCGGTGGGCCTGCGGGCCGGCGACGAGGTGCTGAGCACCGACCACGGCTACGGGGCGGTGAGCCTGGCCATCCAGCGCGAGTGCCGCCGTACCGGAGCGGTCAGCCGGGTGGTGTCGATCCCCCTGGCCGCGACCGACGAGGAGATCGTGCAGAGCATCCGTGCCGCCCTGCGCCCCGGGCGGACCCGGCTTCTCGTCGTCGACCAGCTCACCTCGGCCACCGCCAAACTCTTCCCGGCCGCCGCCATCGTCGGGGTGGCCCACGAACTCGGCGTGCCGGTCCTGGTGGACGCCGCACACGCCCCGGGCATGCTGCCCACCACGGTGGCGAGCGTCGGCGCGGACTTCTGGGTGGGCAACCTGCACAAGTGGGCGTACGCCCCGCGCGGGACCGCCCTGCTGACGGTGGCACCGCAGTGGCGGGACCGGATCGAGCCGCTGGTGGTGTCCTGGGAGCAGGAGTCGGGGTTCCCGGCCCGGCTCGAGTGGCAGGCGACCCTCGACTACACGCCCTGGCTGGCCGCCCCGGCGGGCCTGTTCACGATGCGCAGTCTCGGCGTCGACCGGGTGCGGGCGCACAACGCCGCGCTCGCCGCGTACGGCCAGCGGGTGGTGGGGAGCGCGCTGGGGGTGGCCCCCGTTGACCTGCCCGACCCCGGCGGACCGGGGGTGGCGCTGCGTCTCATCCCGTTGTCGCCCGGCACGGCCACCACGATCGACGCCGCTCGGGCGTTGCAGACCCGGATCGGTGAGCGGCTCGCCGCCGAGGTGGCGGTGATGAGCTGGAACGGCCGGGGGTGGCTGCGGCTCACCGGCCAGGTCTACAACGCCGCCGACGAGTACGAGCGGCTGGCCGCCCGGCTGCCCGCACTGCTCGCCCAGCGCTGACCGGACCGCCCGGGGCCCGGCGACCAGGCTCGGACAACCGGAACCAGACCGCCGGAACCAGACCGCCGGGACCGGACGACCGGGAGCAGGCGCACCGGGCCGAGGCCGAGCAGGGCCAGCGGGTCGAGGTACTCCTCGCCCCGGCGCAGCCCCCAGTGCAGGCACGCCTCGGTCGGGCAACCCGGGTGGCCGGGCAGCAGTTCGCCCAGCGGCGCGCCGGCGGTGACCGGCTGACCGGGGCGGACGCCGGGTTGGACCGGCTCGTGGGTGGTCCGCAGCCCTTCGGCGTGCCCCACGGTGACCACCGGTCGACCGGCCACCAGGCCGGCGAAGAGCACGGTGCCCGGCCCGGCGCTGCGGACCACCGCTCCGGCCGGGGCGGCCAGGTCGACGCCGCGATGGCCGGGCAGCCATGGTCGGGGTGGCGGGTCGAACCGGCGCACCGGGCGGGGTGGCCCGTCGACCGGCCAGCGGAACCCGCCGGCTGAGTCTGGGGCGGACGCGAGGGCCGCCGCGACCGGCACGGCCGGCGTCGGTGGTTGGCCGGGCACCGCAGCGGCCAGCACCGCCAGCCCGCAGAGCTGGACGGCCAGGGCGAGCGGCAGGACGGTGCAGAGCAGCACGGTACGGCGGATCGAACGGGCGGGTGGCGGGCGCATGACGGCAGCCTCCAGCCGGGGCCGGGTCGTCTGCCAGCCCGGCCGACCGTCCTGTGGACAACCGGAGGTGCTGTGGACGACCACCCAACGCCCTCGATGATCTGCTATGCCCGCCGCCTGACGGCCAGGTCACCACCACTGGTCGTTGGACCCGGTCTCGTAGTCGTACTCCTCGACGTGCTCCCACTCCCGCCCGGTCGCCTTCTGGTAGGCGTTGGAGGGGACGTCGAGGATCGAGTCGGCGTGGGCGGCCTCCACGGTGGTGAACCGCGCGAACGCCGCCGGATCGGCCAGCACGGCGGCGAACGCCGCCGGTCCGGCCACCACCACCGCGCAACGGGCGTACAAAAAACCGTCATCGGACAGTCGGTCGGCACCGGGAAAGACCGCCTGAGCGAGCACCCGACGGTCCAGTTGGTAGAGCGTGTACGCGAGCGTCTCGGCGAAGCCGATGATCCGCTCCACCGGCTCTTCGGCCAGCATCGCGGTCAACCGCTCGTACGGCCCCTCGTCCTGAATCTCGGGCCGGCCGCCCAGCACCGCGACGAGCCGCCAGAATTCCTCATCCGCAATCATCACAACCCTCAATGATCGCTCGGATCAGCCGGTACCAGCCCACTGACCGCACGCCGCCGTACCTGCGGTGGGCGTTTTCGGGCCGCCGCCCAGGGCCTAGGCTGGGCCGCGTGCGGCGGGTGCCGCCGCCTGTACCGGGGAGGCCCGCATGACCACTCTCGATGACCGGACGCCGTCCCCCGTCGGACCGAGGCTGGCCGACGTGAGCGGACCGTCCCGGCTGGCGGAGCCGGACGAGGCGATCAGCGCCGAGGAGTTGCAGCTCGCGGCCCGCAACCACGGCATCCCGTTGGAGGCGCTGCGCTACGACGTCACCCCGGCCGGGCTGCACTACCTGCTGATCCACTACGACATCCCGGCGCTCGACCCGGCGTCGCACACGCTGACCATCGGCGGGGCGGTGCAACGGCCGGTGACGGTCACCGTGGCCGACCTGCGCGAGCGGCCCCGGGTCACCCAGCAGGTGACGTTGGAGTGCGCCGGCAACGGGCGGGCCCTGCTGCACCCCCGGGCGGTCAGCCAGCCCTGGCTGGTCGAGGCGGTCGGCAACGCCGAGTGGACCGGCACTCCCCTCGCCCCGCTGCTGCGGGAGGCGGGCATCGACCCGGCCGCGGTGGACGTGGTCTTCACCGGCGCCGACCACGGCGTGGAGCGCGGGGTCGAGCAGGACTACCAGCGGGCGCTTCCGGTCGCCGACGCGCTGCGCGAGGAGGTGCTGCTGGCGTACGAGATGAACGGCGCTCCCCTGTTGCCGCAGCACGGTGCGCCGCTGCGGCTGATCGTGCCGGGCTGGTACGGGATGGCGCACGTGAAGTGGGTGCGCTCCATCGAGGTGCGGACCGAGCCGTTCGAGGGGTACCAGAACGCGGTGGCCTACCGGGTACGCCGCGACGCCGACGACCGGGGCGTGCCGGTCACCCGGATCGAGCCGCGGGCGCTGGTCCGCCCGCCCGGCTTCCCCGATTTCATGTCCCGCCGTCGGGTGCTGCGGCCGGGTCCGTGCACCCTGGATGGTCGGGCCTGGTCGGGGCACGCGCCGGTGGTCGCCGTGGAGGTGACCACCGACGGCGGGGATAGCTGGACGCCGGCCGAGTTGGACCCGACGGACGCGGGGGATTTCGCCTGGCGGCGCTGGCGGCACGAGTGGGTCGCCACCCCCGGCCGGTACGTGCTCGGCGCGCGGGCGACCGACGCGTCCGGGCGGACCCAGCCGGTCGATCAACCGTGGAACCGGGGCGGTTTCGCCAACAACATGGTGCAGCGGGTCGAGGTCGTGGTGCTGGCCGAGTGATCGGCGGCGGGTGTCACGCCACGGGTGGGGGGCCCGTGGCACCGCCCGGCGGCGTGGCCGGGCTCAGCCGCCGAAGCCGGAGTCGGCGGGCAGCGAGATGTCGGGCTTCTCCAGCTCCTCGACGTTGACGTCCTTGAAGGTCATCACTCGGACGTTCTTCACGAAGCGGGCAGGACGGTACATGTCCCACACCCAGGCGTCGTGCATCTCCACCTCGAAGTAGACCTCACCCTCGGAGTTGCGCACGTGCAGGTCGACCTGGTTGGCCAGGTAGAACCGACGTTCCGTCTCCACCACGTAGGAGAATTGACGGACAATGTCGCGGTACTCCCGGTAGAGCTGCAGCTCCATCTCGGTCTCGTACTTCTCGAGATCTTCCGCGCTCATCGCACTCCGCCTTCCATGGCCACATCTTCCCCCACCGGCGTCGGAGGCCGAGGCTGCTCGCCCAACGCCACGCCGACGGTACTCCCTGACGCCCAGGAGCGCTCCATCGGCTCATCCAGGCCGTGGCCGCCGGGCCGTCGGGCGCGCGGCGGCCGGCCGTCGCGGCCGGAGACCGCAGCGACATTGACGTACGAGAACCGGTGCTCCCGGCACGGCCCGTGCTCCCGCAACGCCGCCGAGTGCTCCGGGGTGATGTAGCCCTTGTGCTCGGCGAAGCCGTACGCGGGGAACACCCCGTCCAGCTCCACCATGAGCCGGTCCCGGGTGACCTTGGCGAGCACACTGGCCGCCGCCACGCACGCGGCCACCCGGTCGCCCTTCCACACCGCCAACCCGGGCACACCCAGGCCGTCCACGCCGAAGCCGTCGGTCAGCACGTACTCCGGGCGGGTGGTGAGCGAGGCGAGCGCCCGACGCATCGCGGCCAGGTTGCACACATGCAGGCCCCGGGCGTCGACCTCCTCCGCCGGGATGACCACCACGGCGTACGCGAGCGCGCGGTCCACCACCTCCGCGTACACCCGTTCCCGGCTGGCCGGGGTGAGCAGCTTGGAGTCGGCCAGCCCGTCGATCTCGCCCCGCCGCCCCTCGGGCAGCACCGCCGCGGCGGCCACCAGCGGACCGGCGCAGGCCCCCCGACCCGCCTCGTCGGCGCCGGCGACGTGCCGGAAGCCACGCCGCTGAAGCGCCCGCTCCAGGGCGTACAGGCCGGCCTCGCGGCGCACCAGGGTACGCGGCGGGGTCAGCACGACGCCTCGTCCTGGCCGGCGGCGGCCGACTGCCCGAGCCGGGTCAGCAGGGCGGGCAGTTCGGGCGGGTAGAACCGGTCGCCGCTGGCCGCCAACTCGTCCGGAAGCCACCAGCGGTGGCCGCCGATGCTGCGCCGCTCGATGTCGTTGAAGCCCGTGGTGTCCACCTGCCAGGAGTCCACCCGGTGGAGGAAGAAATCCTGTTCCTGGCGGTACCAGGCGCCGTCGAAGGTGAACTCGGTCGCGTCGGACCAGACCGGCTCGCCCAGCTCGGCCGGGTCGAGCCGCAGGCCGGTCTCCTCGGCCAACTCCCGGGCCGCGCCGGCCGCCGGGGACTCCAGCGGATCCAGCCCGCCGCCCGGGGTGAACCAGTAGCGGTGCCCGGGTCGGGCCGGGTCGAAGCCCTCGAACAGCAGGACCCGGCCGGCCGCGTCGATGAGCAGCACGCGGGCCGCACGTCGAGGCGTGTAGGCACGGTCACCACTGGTCGCGGCTGCGGGGCTCGCACCCGCACTCCTCGCGCTCACGGTCACCGCACCAGCCTGCCAGACCGACGGCGGATCGCCCACGCCCCGTCGGCCTACGGCTTGGGAATGCCGTCGAAGCCGTCGGGCACGGTCAGCCAGGTGGCCCGGTTGACCGGCCAGAAGACGGTGAACGCCCGACCGACCACGTCCTTCTCGGGGATGGTCGCCTCGGTGATGTTCTGCCCGGACTGCTGCCAGTGCTCCAGCGAGTCACCGGAGGCCGAACGGTGGTCGCCCATCACCCACAGCCGGCCCTCCGGCACGGTGATGTCGAACTCCTGGTCGGCGGGCTTGTCGCGAATTCCGTCCTTGGAGAAGATGTACGGCTCGTCGAGCGACTTGCCGTTGATCACCAAGCGTTCCTGCGGGTCGCAGCAGACCACGTGGTCGCCGGGGATACCGATCACCCGCTTGATGAAGTCCTCACCGTCGGGGTTGCCGCTCCACTCGATCGGCGCCTTGAACACGATCACCTCGCCGCGGTGCGGCGATCGGAAGTCGTAGACCAGCTTGTTGACCAACACGCGGTCATCGATCTTGAGTGTGTTCTCCATCGACGGGGAGGGGATGAAGAAGGTTTGCAGCACGAAGGCGCGGACCAACACCGCGACCAGGATCGCCACACCCAGCAGGATCGGCAGCTCCTTCCAGAAGGAGCTGCGGGGCTTGTCGGTCTGCTCGTCAATCACGCCAAGGAGCCTACGTTGCCCGGCTGGACGCCACCGTCCGGAACGCGCGGGAACCCCGTAGCGCGGCTGCCAACGGCAGCATCAGCAGCACACCGCCCTGCGGAGTCGGTCGCACCGGGGGCGCGCTGGGGGACGCGGTGACCGGCCCGGACACATCCTCGAACGTGGACGGCACCGACAGCGAACTCCACCGCGACGAGGGCCAGACCACCATGAAGGCCCGGCCGACCACGTTGTCGATCGGGACCGGCCCCTGGCACCGCGCGTCCTGGGAGACCTCGCGGTGGTCGCCCATCACGAAGAGCTGACCGGGTGGCACGACGACCTCGTCGAAGCGTCGGGAGCGGCACTCCGACGGATTGGGTGGCAGGTCCAGTGGTGAGTCGCGCAGCACGTACGACTCGTTGAGCGGGATGCCGTTGACGGTCACCCGCCCCTGGCTGTCGCAGCACTTGACCCGGTCACCGGGGAGACCGATCACCCGCTTGATGAAGTCCTTCTCACCGGGGCGGCTCACCCCGACCAGATCGCCGACGGTACGGGCGATCCGGCCGGTGACACCGGGCTTCGGCTGATCGTCGACCTGCGGTGCCCAGCGGTCGGTGCCCCGGAAGACCACCACCTCGCCACGCTGCGGATCACGAACGTCGTAGACGACCTTGTTGACCAGCACCCGGTCACCGACGAGGAGGGTGTCCTCCATCGAGCCGGACGGGATGTAGAACGCCTGGAGCAGGAAGGTGCGGATCAGCACCGCGAGGCAGAACGCCACCACCAGCAGCAGCGGCAACTCCTGCCAGAGGGGCATCTGCCGTCGGGTGCGGCGGGCCCGGCGGCGCCACGGATCGACGGTGCCGTCCTCGTCAAGCGTCTGCACCACGCCACTCCCCGATCCGCAGAAACACCACCGCCCGGGAGCCTCGTCGAGGCTCCACGGGCGGTAGTGGACAGCTGCCCGCCAGGTGCGCGGGTCCGCCGCCTCGCTGCGCCCGTACGACCAGGGTAGTGCGCTCTGGGCGGTACGGCATACGCGCAGCTCGGGCGGCGTGGCGAGCGGGAAGTCAGCTGGGCTGCTTCTCCCGCTTCTCCTTGATCTTGGCCTTCTTGCCGCGCAGCTCGCGCAGGTAGTAGAGCTTGGCGCGACGCACGTCACCGCGGGTCACGACCTCGATCCGGTCGATGCCCGGGCCGTTGAGCGGGTAGGTCCGCTCGACGCCTACACCGAAGCTGACCTTGCGGACCGAGAAGGTCTCGCGCAGACCGTCACCCTGGCGGCGGATCACGACGCCCTGGAAGATCTGGACACGGGACCGGTTGCCCTCGACGACGCGGGCGTGCACCTTGACGGTGTCACCGGCCCGGAAGTCGGGAAGGTCGGTCCGCTTCGACTGGGCGTCAAGGGCGTCCAGGATGTTCATCGCTGCGTCCTCGTAAGGCTCACGGCGCACCGTCACTCGGTGCGCGGGTGGGTGATTCTGATTCCCGGGTGGTGATCGGCGGACCGACCCCGGTCGGGGATCCTCGCAGCCGACCGCGGGCGCGGACGGATGCGGCAACCCCCCTACTTTGCCACATCCCCCGGCGGAGGTTGAAATCCGGCCTGGTCCAGGGCCGCGATGTCCCGTTTGTCGAGCCGGTCGGCGGGCAGCGCGGCCAGCAGGTCCGGACGGCGGGCGGCGGTCCGCAGCAGGCCCTCCTCGCGCCGCCAACGGGCGATCTTGCCGTGGTCGCCGGAGCGGAGCACCTCCGGCACGTCGTGCCCGCGCCAGCTCGGCGGCTTGGTGTAGATCGGGGCCTCCAGCAGCCCGTGCGCGTGCGACTCCTCGTCCAACGAGCCCGCGTTGCCCAGCACCCCCGGCAGCAGCCGGGTGACCGCCTCCAGCATCACCAGGACGGCGACCTCGCCGCCGAAGAGCACGTAGTCACCGAGCGACACCTCGGTGACCGGCATCCGGGTGGCGGCGTGCGCCAGGACCCGCTGGTCGATCCCCTCGTAGCGGCCACAGGCGAAGAGCAGATGTGACTCGGCCGCCAACTCGTACGCCATGGCCTGGGTGAACGGGGCGCCGGCCGGCGACGGCACCAGCAGTCGGGGCGGCGGGGCGTCGACCGGCGCGAGGGCGTCCAGTGCCTCACCCCACGGCTCCGGGCGCATCACCATGCCCGGCCCGCCACCGTAGGGGGTGTCGTCGACCGTGCGGTGCACGTCGTGGGTCCAGGTCCGCAGGTCGTGCACGGCGAGTTGGAGTACGCCGTTGGCCCGCGCACGGCCGATCAGCGACAGGTCCAGCGGGGCGAAGTAATCCGGAAAGATCGACACGACGTCGACGCGCATGCGGGCTGGTCCTAAAGGTCGAGCAGGCCGGCTGGCGGGTCGACGATCACACGTCCGCCGGCCAGGTCGACCTCCGGGACGATCGCCCGGACGAACGGGATCAACGCGGTACGTCCCTCGGGCCGCCGCAGCACCAGCAGGTCGGACGCGGGGGCGTGGTCGATGCGGGCGACCTCGCCCAGGCGTTCACCGGCCGGGGTCACCACGGCCAACCCGACCAGCTGGTGGTCGTGGAACTCCTCCGGGTCGTCCGGCGGGGCCACGTCGGCGCTGTCCACCACGAGCAGCGTCCCGCGCAGCGCCTCGGCGGTGTTGCGGTCCAGGATGCCGTCGAACGCGACAAGCATCCGACCCTGGTGGAAGCGGGCTTCCTCGATGGTCAGCTCCGCCGGCACCCGGAACGGCACCCCGGGCCCAGCCGTGGAGGGAGGGGGTGTCGCCCCCGGCTCAGTGCGCAGCACTGCACCGGGGGCGAACCGTGCCTCGGGCTCGTCGGTCCGCACCTCCACGGTGACCTCACCGCGGACACCGTGCGGCTTGCCGATCCGGCCGACGACGAGCTGCATCAGTACGAGTCGACGATGTCGACGCGAACCCCGCGCCCGCCGATGGAGCCGATCACCTGGCGCAGCGCCTTGGCGGTCCGGCCGGACCGCCCGATCACCGTGCCGAGGTCCTCGGGGTGCACGCGGACTTCGAGCCGCTTGCCCCGACGGGAATCGACCATCCGCACCCGGACGTCATCCGGGTGGTCGACGATGCCCTTGACCAGGTGCTCCAACGCCGGGCGCAGTGGCATGTCAGGCCTGCTCACCGGCGTCGGCAGCGGCCGGGGCCTCGGCCGGAGCCTCGGTCTTCGGCGCCTCGGCCGGAGCCTCAGCCTTGGCGGCCTTCTTGGCCGGCTTGGCCGGGGTCTCCGGGGCGAGCCCGGCGGCGGCCTTCGCCTCAGCCTCGTACGCCGCCTTGCGGTCGGCCCGCTCGGGGGCGACCAGGAGCGGCGGCGGGGCCGGCAGGCCCTTGTACTTCTGCCAGTCACCGGTCAGCTCCAGCAGCCGCTGCACCGCCTCGCTCGGCTGAGCGCCGACGGACAGCCAGTACTGGACCCGCTCCGACTTGACCTCGATGACCGAAGGGTCCTCCTTCGGCTGGTACACCCCGACGAACTCGATCGCCCGGCCGTCACGCTTGGTGCGCGAGTCGGCGACGACGATGCGGTACTGCGGGTTGCGGATCTTGCCCATCCGCAGGAGCCGGATCTTTACGGCCACAGTTGTTTCGCTCCTGTTGCGATCTCACCGGCCCAAACGGGCGGTGTGCATGGGTGAGCGCCGACCGGCACAGTGGGGTTGGGCCGGAGACTGCTCGGTGGACTGGCGACGCGCCCGGGTTAGAGGGCGCCGGACGCGCGCCGGATACCAGCGACCTATTCTGCCAGATCCGATGCCGATCTCCCGCATCGGACCCGGACAGCGCGTCCCCGGTGACCGGGAACACCGGTCAGCGCGCCGGCGGACGATCCCATCCCGGCGGGAGTTTGTCCGGTACGCCCCACTCTGCCGGGGGTGCGAAGTCACACCAGGTGCCGTCGAACGGGAACTCGCCGGCCTCGACGAGCGCGATCACCCGCTCCCCCTCGGCGCGCACCGCCTTCTCGTCGGTCACCCAGTAGTCCGCACCGAAGGCGAGCCGCTCGACGAACTCGTCCTCGTCCTTCCACTCCCAGCTGCGGTCCGGCCACACCACCACGTCGAGATCCTGGTCCACCACGTCGACACCGGCCACCGGGCCGTCGTCCCAGCGGACACCCGGCTCCTCCAGGTTGACGTACCAGTTGGCGAACCGTCCCTCGGCGTCGGAGAACCACCAGACGGAGTGCGCCGCCCCCGTGGGCAGGAACTTCAGCAGCGGCGGGCCGTTCCAGCGCCCGTGCGCCAGCCGGTAGGTCGACGAGACCCACTCGGCGAACGGCACCGCCCGCATGTTCAGCCCGGCCTCGGTCACCTCGTGGGCCACCGGCGAGTCCCGGGCGACCCAGAGCAGCAACCCTCGATCGTCGTCGCTGACCACGCGGGCCGGCCGGACCCACCCGATCCGGCCGTGCCGCACGTTCCGGTGCATGATCAGCCGGCCCGGCTGGAACCGGTCGACGAGCACCTCAGTAGGCGCGGGCGAGGATGGCGATCAGATCGGGCTCGTCCTCGGAGTCCGGTACCGAACCGTCGGCGCGCAGCAGGCAGCGCACGGTGACGCCCTGACCGTTCGCCTCGGCCTCGCCGGCCACGCCGACCGCCGACCACGGCAGCCGCGCCCAGCCGTTCGCGGCGGCCTCGATCGCCTCGGCCAGGGTGGAGACCTCCACCGTGCGGGCCTCGCGGTTGGCCAGCGCCTGGTCGTGCAGCACCTGCTGGTCGGTCTCCAGGGCGGCCAGCACCGCGGCGACCACGTCGGCCACCGGCGTCGGCGTCTTCGAGCCGTCGGTACGACGCACCACCACCGCGTTACCGGCGGCCAGATCCCGGGGGCCGACCTCGACGCGTACCGGATAACCGCGCAGCTCGGCGTCGACGGCCCGACGGCCGAACGCGGTGTCGGTGCGGTCGTCGAGCGCGACCCGGACACCGGCGTCCCGCAGGCCGTCGCGCAGCTTGGCCGCCGCCTCCGCGACGCCCTCGCCGTCCTTGACGATCATGACGTACGCCTGGATCGGGGCCAACTTCGGCGGCACGCGCAGGCCGTTGTCGTCGCCGTGCGCCATGATCAGGCCACCGAGCATCCGGGTCGACGTGCCCCAGGAGGTGGTCCAGGCGTACTCCCGGCCGCCCTCCTTGGCGGAGTAGCTGATGTCGAACGCCTTGGCGAAGTTCTGGCCCAGCTCGTGGCTGGTGCCCAGCTGCAACGCCTTGCCGTCACCCATCATGCCTTCGCAGGTGTAGGTGGCCGTCGCACCGGCGAAACGCTCACGCGCCGTCTTCAGGCCGACCACCACCGGAATGCCGATCACGTTGACCATCAGGTCCTCGTACGCCTCGTGCAGGATCCGCCGCGCGTACGCCCGGGCGTCCTCCCGGGTGGCGTGCGCGGTGTGCCCCTCCTGCCAGAGGAACTCGCTGGTACGCAGGAAGATGCGCGGCCGCAGCTCCCACCGGACCACGTTCGCCCACTGGTTGAGCAGCAGCGGCAGGTCCCGGTACGAGTCGATCCACTTGGCCATGAACTCGCCGATGACCGTCTCGCTGGTCGGGCGCACCACCACCGGCTCGGCCAGGGGCTTGCCGCCACCATGGGTGACGACCGCCAGCTCCGGCGAGAAGCCCTCGACGTGCTCCGCCTCGCGCTTGAGGTAGCTCTCGGGGATGAACAGCGGGAAGTACGCGTTCTCCGCACCCGCCGCCTTGATCCGAGCGTCCATCTCAGCCTGCATACGCTCCCAGATGGCGTAGCCGGCCGGTCGGATGACCATGGTGCCGCGAACCGGGCCGTTGTCGGCCAGCTTCGCCTTGGCGATCAGGTCCTGGTACCAGCGGGGGAAATCCTCCGCACGGGGAGTGAGCACGCGTGCCATGACCGCACATCCTATGCGGCACGCGGGCGGAGACCGCGTCCGGGAGTCGCCTCAGCACGGCGCGCCGCTCCGCGCTGACCGCGCGCCGTGCGCGGACGGGCCCCGACGACGCTGGGCGGGTCGACCGCGCGCCCGTAGAATTCGACCACCATGGTTACCTCGACGGCTTCCCCGCGCCAGCGGCTGCGGGACACGATCGTCAACGCCGCCCGGGCACGGACCATCGCCGTCGGGTGGGACGCGGTCCGGATGGGCGGAGTGGCGACCACCGCCGGGGTGAGCCGGCAGACCGTCTACAACGAGTTCGGCAGCAAGGCGGGCCTCGCCGAGGCGCTCGCCCGTGCCGAGGTGGACCGGTTCGTCGGCGACGTCCGCGACGCGCTGCTCGCGCACGGCTCGGACGTACGGGCCGGCGCGTACGCCGCCATCGCGCACACCCTCACCGCGGCGGCGGAGAACCCGCTGGTCAAGGCGATCCTGACCAGCGCCCGAGGTGGGTCGGACGAGCTGCTGCCGTACCTCACCACCCGGGCCGAGGTGGTGCTCGCCGAGGCGTCCGGCGCGCTGATCGACTGGGCCGGCGACCACCTGCCCGGGGCGGATCAGGGCGCGCTGGCGTTCGCCGCCGACACCGTCGTCCGCCTGGTGGTCAGCCACATCGTGCTCCCCCGCGAGCCGATCGAGCAGACCGCGACGGCCCTCGCCGACCTCGCCGTCCACCTGTTCAGCGCCGCCGCCCGGCCAGCCCGCTGACCCGCACGCGCGGCGCTGGTGGGGTCAGCGGATGACGCGACCGCGCAGGATCGTGCGGGACGGGGCGCGCACGACGCGCAGGTCGCCGCGAGGATCTTCGGGGTAGACGGTCAGGTCGGCGAGGCCGCCCTCGACCAGGCCGGGGAAGCCGAGCCATTCCCGGGCGCCCCAGGAAGCGGCGGCGAGCACGTCGACGGGTGCCATGCCGGCCCGGTCGTGCAGCAGCAGCATCTCCTCGGCGGCCAGTCCGTGGTCGATGCCACCGCCGGCGTCGGTGCCCACGTAGATCGGCACCCCCGCCTCGTGCGCGGCACGCACCACCTCGGGGAAGCCGTCGCGCAGCGCCAGCATGTGCTCGGCGTACCCCGGGAACTTGCCCCGTGCCTGCTCGGCGATGCCCCCGAAGGTGGCAATGTTGATCATTGTGGGGACCAGCGCGGTGCCCTGGCGGGCCATCTCGTCGATCAGGTCGAGGCTGAGCCCGGTGCCGTGCTCCACCGAGTCGACGCCGGTCCGCACCATGATCTCGACGGCTGATTCGGAGAAGGTGTGCACCGCGGCGCGTACCCCGGCGTCGTGCGCGGCCCGGACGGCGGCGGTGAGGGTGTCCGCGTCCCAGGTCGGCGCCAGGTCACCCACGCCCCGGTCGATCCAGTCGCCGACCAGCTTGACCCAGCCGTTGCCGGCCCGTGCCTGCGCGGCCACCGTCGCGGCCACCTCGGTCGCGTCGACCTCCACGCCGATGTCGCGCAGGTAGCGCTTCGGCGGGGCGACATGCTGGCCCGCGCGGGCCAGTCGCGGCAGGCCCGGCTCGTCGTCCAGTTCGGGGTACGGGTACGGCGAGCCGGCGTCGCGGATCGCCAGCACCCCGGCGTCCCGGTCGGTACGGGCCAGCTCGCGGGCCTGGTCGAGCGAGGTGATCGGGGCGCCACCGCGGGCGATGCCGATGTGGCAGTGCGCGTCGACCAGCCCCGGCAGCACGAAGCCGCCGTCGACGACGGTGTCCGCGCCGGGCACCGGGGTGAAGGTCACCCGGTCGCCGACCAGCCAGAGATCCCGGACCTCGTCGTCGGGGAGCAGCACGCCGCGCACATGAAGAGCCATGCGCACAGTCCTACCCGATCACTCCCCGTCGGGGGCGAGCAGGTCGTTCTTCCGGGAGGTCAGCGCCGGCAGGTCCACCGAGACCTTCCACGGGCGCTCGGTGACGAACAGATCCTCGGTGTGGGCGACCTGCTCGTACTCGCGGTTGACACCGAGGGCGTACTCGGTGAGCGTGACGCGCTCCTGCAACGGGTCCACCACCCAGTAGGACTGCACGCCGGCGTGCGCGTAGACCTTCGCCTTGTCGTACATGTCGCGGAAGGTGGAGGTCGGCGAGACGACCTCAACGGCGAGCAGGGCGTCCTCGACCGGGACGGGCGACCGATTGGCGTGCGTACGGCGGATGACCACCACGTCGGGGCGTGGCTCGTTGCGCCGGTCCACCCGCATCGGCAGGTCGATGCTGACCAGATATTCCGTCGGGCAGTTGACACGGAGCGTGAGCAACAGCTCGACGCAGAACTCTTGATGCACGGCAGTGGGCGACGGCACGATCAACCTTCCGTTGATCAGTTCGTACGGAAGGTTCTTCGGCAAGTCACCGAGGTCGTCGACCGTCCACTCGTGCCGTTCGGGCAGGGTCGGCGCTGCGGTCATGTCATCTCCTCCGAGGGGGCGACATCACCCTAAGCGCTGGATCAGTCGCCCGCCGTCACCAACATGCGTCAGCGCGGGCCCTTGTCGCCACCCTTGCCGAGCTTGTTGAAGTCGATTTTCGGCAGCTTGAAGCCGGGCGGCAGGCCCTGGCCGGCAGCGAGATCGTTCGGGTCCATCCCCGGCGGGAGCTGCGGCATGCCACCCGGGAACCCGCCCGGGATCCCGGCGCCGGTACGCGGACGACCGCCGCCCTTGGTGCCCTTGCGCTTGTTCTTCGGGCTCTTGGTGGCCTTGCGCCGACCGCCGCCGGGCAGGCCCATCATGCCGCCCATCTGCTTCATCATCTTCTGCGCGTCGGCGAAGCGGTTGAGCAGTTGGTTGACGTCCATCACGGTGACCCCGGAGCCGTTGGCGATGCGCGCCCGGCGGGAGCCGTTGATGATCTTCGGGTTGGTCCGTTCGCCCGGGGTCATCGACCGGATGATCGCGGTGACCCGGTCGAAGTGGCTGTCGTCCAGCTCGGCGAGCTGGTCCTTCATCTGCCCCATGCCGGGCATCATGGCCAGCACGTTGGCGATCGGGCCCATCCGCCGGACCGCGATGAGCTGGTCGAGGAAGTCGTCCAGGGTGAACTGCTCACCGCCCATCAGCTTGGCGGTCATCTTCTCCTTCTGATCGGAGTCGAAGGCCTGCTCGGCCTGCTCGATCAGAGTGAGGACGTCGCCCATGCCGAGGATCCGGCTGGCCATCCGGTCGGGGTGGAAGACGTCGAAGTCCTCCAGCTTCTCACCGGTGGAGGCGAAGAGGATCGGCTGCCCGGTGACCTCGCGGACCGACAGCGCGGCACCACCACGGGCGTCACCGTCAAGCTTGGAGAGGACAACGCCGGTGATGCCGACGCCGTCGCGGAACGCCTCGGCGGTGCGCACGGCGTCCTGACCGACCATCGCGTCGATGACGAAGATGACCTCGTCCGGCGAGACGGCGTCGCGGATGTCGGCGGCCTGCTGCATCATCTCGGCGTCGATGCCGAGGCGGCCGGCGGTGTCGACGATGACGATGTCGCGGGCGGCGCGCTTGGCGTGCTCGATCGAGGCGCGGGCCACCTGCACCGGGTCACCGGTGCCGTTGCCGGGCTCCGGGGCGTACACCTCGACGCCGGCCCGACCACCGAGCACCTGGAGCTGCCCGACGGCGTTGGGGCGCTGGAGGTCGGCGGCGACGAGCAGCGGCTGGTGACCCTGGCCCTTGAGCCAGCGGGCCAGCTTGCCGGCGAGGGTGGTCTTACCGGAACCCTGGAGGCCGGCCAGCATGATCACCGTGGGTGGCTGCTTGGCGAACTGGAGCCGTCGCCCCTCGCCGCCGAGCACGTTGATCAGCTCTTCGTTGACGATCTTGATGATCTGCTGGGCCGGGTTCAGGGCCTGGGAGACCTCGGCGCTGCGGGCGCGCTCCTTGACGGCCGCGATGAAGCCCTTGACCACCGGCAGCGCGACGTCCGCCTCCAGCAGCGCGAGGCGGATCTCACGCGCGGTGGCGTCGATGTCGGCGTCGGTGAGCCGCCCCTTGCCGCGGAGCTTGGTGAAGATCCCGGACAGGCGGTCACTCAAGGTGTCAAACACGCGAACATCCCGTTTGTCAGTGTTCCGGCGGGCACAACGCGGCCGGCACTGCGGAGTCCGGCCACCGCTAGGGTAGCCGCCCGGCGGCAGGGCCGCTGTCGGCCGGCCCGGCTGACGTGGGTCCGCGCGGCTCGCACCGTGCCGCAGCGCGTCGAAGACGCACTCGTCCGGCAACGAGCGGTATCGCGGGTACGCCCCCGGACGTGCCCGCCACCGGGACAGAACTGCCGATCGCGCCGCGCTGCCGGCAGACATCCTGACGAGCCTGATGACTGTGAGGCATCACGCTCGTGGGAGTGACCGGGCTGGCACGACGGCCAACGGCCGATCAGCGCTCGGCCGCGTCAACGCGCCGCGGCCGGCAGCGACGCGGACGGTGCCGTCGTGGGTCACACGGCGGCGAGGACCGCGGCCTCCAGGCGGGCCCGAGTGTCGTCGTCCGGCCACCCGCCAACCAGGTAGAAGGCATCGACCACGTCGGCGCCGAGGGTGGAGATGCGGGCCGCGCGGACCAGCGCGCCGGCCTCGTCGAGCGCGCAGGCGACCCGGTAGAGCAACCCGGCCGCGTCGGCGGCGCGCAGTTCCAGGAGTACGGCGTCGGTGGCCGCCTCGCGGTGCCAGACCACCCGGGGAGCCGCGCCGCCACCACGGCTGGCGAGCGCACGACCGCGCAGCCGTTGGGTGACCGACACGTCGCCGGCCACCGCCCGGCGCAGGTCGGCGCGGAGGGGGACCGGATCCGGTGGGAGCCCGTAACGGGGCTGCACCCGGCACTCGACCAGGGCGCGGCCGTCGACGGCGGAGGCGTCCGCGGAGATCACCTCCAGCCGGTGCAGCGCCAGGCAGCCGGCCACCGTGGCGAGCAGACCACGCCGGTCGGCGGCGGCGACCGACACCCGGTCGCCGGTCAGGTGGACGACCGGCAGTGGCCCGGCCAGCAGCTCCGGGTCCGGGGCGGGCGGCTCGGGGAGCACACCGGTGTCCAGGGCGGTACGCACCCGGGCGACCAGCTCGGCGACGAGTCGACCCTTCCAGTCGGACCAGGCCGCCGGCCCGGTCGCCGCCGCGTCGGCGCGGACCAACGCGTGCAGCAGGTCAAGGGTGCCGGTGTCGCCGACCGCCTCGGCCACCGAGGCGATGGTCACCGGGTCGGCCAGGTCCCGACGGGTGGCCACGTCGGGCAGCAGCAGGTGCAGCCGGACCATCCTGCCGATCAGCTCGACCTCCGGGGCGGGTAGACCGACCCTGGTGGCCACCGCCCGGGCGACCGGCACACCGACGGTGCTGTGGTCACCGGGGAGGCCCTTGCCGATGTCGTGCAGGAGCGCGCCGAGGAGCAGCAGGTCGGGGCGTTCCACCTCGCGGGCGTGCCGGCTGGCGTCATGGGCGGTCTGCACGAGGTGCCGATCGAGGGTGAAGCGGTGCACCGGGTTGTGCTGGGGCAGGCTGCGCAGCCGGGTCCACTCGGGCAGCCAACCGTCGACCAGCCCGTACCGGTCGCAGGTCTCCCAGGCCGGCACCAGGCCGGGGCCGGCGCCGAGCAGGGTGATCAGCGCGGCCCGGGCCTCGGCCGGCCACGGGGCGGGCAGCGGCGGGCAGTACGCCGCCAGCCACTCGCAGGTGGCCCGCGCGATGGGGATTCGGGTGGTGGCCGACGCGGCGGCCACCCGCAGCGAGAGGCTCGGGTCGGGGCGGGCCCCGATCGCGGTACGGGCGAGCACCAGCTCGCCGTCGTGTTCGACCACGTCGCGGGCGACCGGCCGGCGGGCCGGACGGCCGTTGCCGCCCCGGGAGCGGTCGGAGCGCAGCCGGTCGGCGGCCCGGAAGGCGTCGTCCAGGGCGTGGCTGATCGTGCGGGCGTCACCGGCGACCCGACGCAGCAACGCGTCGCCGTCGTCCTGGCCGAGCAGGGCGGCCACTCCCTCGCGCTCCTGAGCGACCAGCCGGTCGACCCGTCGGCCGACCTGCTGGTGCAGGGCGTCGCGGGTGTCCAACAGGCGCAGGTGGGCGGCGCGTACGGCGGGACGCAGCGCGTCGGTGACGCCGGCGGCGGAGATCGCCCGCAGCAACCCGACGTCGCGCAGACCACCGGCGGCCTCCTTGAGGTCGCCCTCCAGCAGGAACGCCAGCTCACCGTGGGCCTGCCAGCGGCTGGTGGTGACCTCCCGCAGGCCGGGCAGGTGCCGGACGGCGGTGCGCCGCCAATGGTCGGCGGCGGTGCGGATCAGCGCGTCGGCCAGCGCCTGGTCCCCCACGACCAGCCGGGCGTCGAGCAGCCCGAGGGCGACCTTGACGTCGTCCTGGGCCACCGAGAGCGCCTCGGCGACGGTGCGTACCGAATGGTCGAGCCGCAGGCCCGCGTCCCAGATCGGGTACCAGACCGAGGCGGCCAACTCGTCCGTGCCGGGCACCCCGGCGTGCACCAGCACCAGGTCGAGGTCGCCGTACGGGGCGCACTGCCGCCGACCCAGCCCTCCGACGGCCAGCAGTGCCACCCCGTCGCGCGCCGGCAGCAGCCCGCGCAGAAAGCTGTCGTACGCGGCTGCCCGCGCCTGTCGGGCCGACTCGCCGATACCCCCGGGAACGCCGACGACCTCGTTGATCAAGAAGTTCGCGTCGCCGTCGTTGGCGTGTCCTGACGCGTTCTTCCTGATCAACGAGGTCATGTCAGTCGTGGCCGAGGTCAGAGTGCGTCGAGGCCGCGTTCGCCGGTACGAACCCGGACGACCTCTTCGACACCGGTGACCCAGACCTTGCCGTCACCGATCTTGCCCGTGCGGGCCGCCCCGACGATCGCGTCGACGACCTTCTCCACGTCGATCTCGTCGGTGAGCACCTCGACCCGGATCTTGGGCAGGAACTCGACCGTGTACTCGGCACCCCGGTAGACCTCGGTGTGCCCCTTCTGCCGCCCGTACCCCTGAACCTCGCTGACGGTCAGCCCGGCCACCCCGAGGGCGTGCAGGGCCTCCTTCACCGCGTCCAGTTGGTACGGCTTGATGACTGCGGTCACCAGCTTCATGTCCAACCCCTCCATCCCAGGAACGTTAACCGGCGACCTTTTCGCTGACCGGCTCTGCGGGCTCCGCCTCCGGCTTGGCACCGCTCGCCGTGCCGCCGGCGGGGGTACCGATGCCGGCCATCGCGAAGGCACTGCCCGTGCCGCCGCCGGCCGGGGACAGGTCGTAGCTGCTCTCGGCGTGCTCGGCGATGTCGATGCCCTCGACCTCCGCCTCGCCCTTGACGCGGAAGCCGATCGTCTTCTCGATGGCGAAGGCGAGCACCCAGGCGATGCCGAACGACCAGACGGTGACGATCAGGCCGGCGAGGGCCTGCCGCCCGAGCTGGGTCACGCCGCCGCCGTAGAAGAGACCGTCGGAGGCACCCACCACGTCGGTGATCGCGGAGTTGACCGAGTTGGTGGCGAAGAGGCCGAGCCAGAGCGAGCCGATCCAACCACCGACGAAGTGCACGCCGACCACGTCGAGCGAGTCGTCGTAGCCGAGCCGGTACTTGAGGCTGACGGCGAGCGCGCACACCGCGCCGGCGACGATGCCGAGCAGGACGGCCGCCCACGGTGCGATGAAGCCACAGGCCGGGGTGATGGCGACCAGACCGGCGACGGCGCCGGACGAGGCACCGACCATCGTCGGCTTACGGGTCTTGACCCACTCGACCGCGATCCAGCCGAGCACCGCCGCTGCCGTGGCGAGCTGGGTGTTGATGAAGGCGAGGCCGGCGACCGAGTCGACGGTCAGCTCCGAGCCGGCGTTGAACCCGAACCACCCGAACCACAGCAGACCCGCACCGAGCGCGACCAGCGGGATGTTGTGCGGCTTCATGCCCTCGCGCGGCCAACCGAGCCGCTTGCCGAGGACCAGGGCCACGGCCAGCGCCGCCGCACCGGCGTTGATGTGCACCGCGGTGCCACCGGCGAAGTCAAGTGCGTGGATGTCGCCGCCGATGATGCCGCCGCCCCACACCCAGTGGGCGACCGGGAAGTAGACCAGGGTGGCCCAGCCGAAGGCGAACAGCAGCCAGCCGGCGAACTTGGCCCGGTCGGCGATGGCGCCGCTGATCAGCGCCACGGTGATAACCGCGAAGACCATCTGGAAGGCCATGAACACGTAGAGCGGGACCCCGATGCCGCTGGGGTTCTCCGCCGTGGCCCCCCACAGGTCGGTCTCAGCGAGGAAGGTCTTGGTGCCGAGGTACGCGCCCGGGTCGCCCCAGAAGCCGTTCACGTCGGTCCCGAAGGCGACGCTGAATCCGTAGAACCACCACAGAATAGAGATGAGCCCGATAGCGGAGAAGCTCATCATCATCATGTTGAGTACGCCCTTGGCCCGGTTGAGGCCGCCGTAGAACAGCGCCAGTCCGGGGGTCATGAGCAGCACGAGCGCGGTCGAAACCAGCAGCCAAGTGGTATTGGCGCCGTCGATCGTCGGTGCTTCAGGCACGCTGGCCTCCTAAAGGGTGAAGTCCTCCTTCGCGGCTTTCCGGGGCAGCGTCGCCCGTAGGCCGGTTGCGCGGAAGCTTCGCGGCCGGCTGTTTCACCGAGGGGCCCGTGCGGGTTTCCGTTTCGTGACGGGTTGTTTCGGACGTGTCACGAAGTCTGCACAGTCAGCAGCATGGACGACCGTGGATCGGCCAGGCGGCGACCGTCGATGGCTGACCGGTCAGCCGCATCGACCGATCCGACGGTCAGCGCAGCGCGTTCTCCAGAGCGTGCCGCTCGTAGTCGAGCAGCCGCAGATCCCGCATCGGTCGGCGCAGGTGGCCCTTGTGCACGATCCGGACGAACGCCGGTTCACCGGCGGCGGCCATCCGACGGATCCCCTCGACGTGATCCACGATCCGTTTACGGATGGTCCGGATCAGCCGGTGCCGGTCCCGGGGGATCAACCCGTACGCGTCGGCGAAGAGCCGGAGTCGGCGCGGCCGGTCCGGGTGCTTCCAGCCGAGCGTGATCGAGTCACGGTCCGCGAAGATCGGCACCCACGTCCAGGCGGCGTACGCCACGTCGTAGATCCGCGCTCCCGGCGAGGCGAGGTCGAAGTCGATCAGCCCGAGGGTGCCGTCCGGACGCCAGATCACGTTGTGCGGCGCGGCGTCGTGGTGGCAGATCACCTCGGTGTCCGGTGGTGGCGGCCCGAACGAGCGCCAGACCGCCGACTGCGGTGGGGTGAAGCCGTACTGCGCGTCGTGGAACATCCGCAGCATGGTGGCGACGGTGACCAGGGCCTCGTCGGTCACCCAGTGCGGGGCGAGCGGATATTCTCCGCACTCCCCCTCCAGGTACGACAGCACCTCACGGTTGCGCTCGTCCATCCCGAGCGCGCGGGGGGCGCCGGTGAACCCCACGTACTCCAGGTGGCGCAGCAGCGCGTGCACGGACGGGGTCCACGGCCCGGCGTTGCGCCGGACCGTGTCGCCCACGCGGACAACGGTGCTCACGTTGCCGCCGTGCAGCGGGATCTCCTGCGAAGTCACGTACGGTCTCCCGAGGCGCTGCGAAGCATGGCCGGGGTCGCGCCAGCCCGCGTATGCGCGATCGTCGGTGGTCACTCGAGACTACGCGTCCCGGCCGGTGGCCTCGGTCCCCAGCAACGCGTCGACGAACTGCGCGGGGTCGAACGGGGCCAGGTCGTCCTTGCCTTCACCGAGGCCGACCAGCTTCACGGGGATGCCGAGCTTGCGCTGCACCGCGATCACGATGCCGCCCTTGGCGGTGCCGTCGAGCTTGGTCAGCACCACACCGGTCACGTTGACCACCTCGGTGAAGACCCGGGCCTGCTCCAGGCCGTTCTGCCCGGTGGTGGCGTCCAGGATGAGCAGTGTCTCGTCGATCGGGCCCTGCTTCTCCACCACCCGCTTGACCTTGCCCAGCTCGTCCATCAGGCCGACCTTGTTCTGCAGGCGGCCGGCGGTGTCGATGAGCACGGTGTCCACGCCGGTGTCGATGCCGCGCTTGACGGCGTCGAAGGCGACGCTGGCCGGGTCGGCGGCCTCGGGCCCCCGGACGGTCTCCGCGCCGACGCGCGAGCCCCAGGTCTCCAGTTGGTCGGCGGCGGCGGCCCGGAAGGTGTCCGCCGCGCCGAGCAGCACGCTGCGGCCGTCGGCCACCAGCACCCGGGCGATCTTGCCGCAGGTGGTGGTCTTGCCGGCGCCGTTGACGCCGACGACCAGGACGACCGCCGGCACGCCCTCCTTGGGGGCGGTCCGCAGCGAACGGTCCAGGCTCGGGTCGAGGGCGTTGACCAGCTCGGCGGCGAGCAGGGCCCGCAGCTCGGAGGCCGAGCGGGTGCCGAGCACCCTGGTCCGCTCGCGGAGCCGGTCGACGATGTCACGGGTGGCGTCGACGCCGACGTCGGCGGTGATCAGGCTGTCCTCGATCTCCTCCCAGACGTCCTCGTCGAGGTGGTCACGGGCGAGCAGGCCGAGCAGGCCCTTGCCGAACACGTTCTGCGAGCGGGACAACCGCGAGCGGAGCCGGACCAGCCGCCCGGCGGTCGGCTCGGGGACCTCCACCTGCGGTTCGAGCACCGGCGGTGGTTCGACCAGGACACCGGTGGACAGATCAGACTCCGGTGCCTCGACCGGCGGGCCGGCGAGATCCTCCTCGGCTCTGGTGTCGACCTCGGTACGCGGCAGCGGGGGCTCGGGCCGCCGCCGCAACCGCGGCACGACCAGCCCGACTGTGCCGGCGATCAACACACCGAGCAGGACCAGAGCGAGGACGAGATATTCGGCCATGCCGGAATCCTGTCAGATGCGGGCGGCGGCGTCCCAGCCACCGCACCCCGAGCGGCGCCCAACGCCTCAGCCACCGCACCCCGAGCGGTGTCCAGCACCTCAGCCACCGCACCCCGAGCGGCGCCCAGCGTCCCCGCCACCGCACGCGGCCGGTGCCCGGAAACCGGCGGTAGGCTCGCGCCATGTCCGCCGCACACCTCCTCATCGGCCCACTCCTGCGGCGCGTGGTGGACACCCGGGCCACGATCTGGGTAGAGACCGCCGCGCCCGCCGTGGTCACCGTCCGTACCGCCAGCGGCGCCACCGGCACCGCGCCCACCTTCTCGGCGTACGACCACCACTACGCCCTGGTGGTGGTGACGGGGCTCACCCCGGACAGCGAGACCAGCTACGAGGTGCTGATCGACGACGAGGTCGTCTGGCCGGTGCCGAGCAGCGGGTTCCCGCCGAGCGTGATCCGCACCCGGGCTGCCGACGACCGGGACCAGCCGGTCAACCTGATCTTCGGCTCCTGCCGGGAGACCACCCAGCACGCGACCACCCGGAAGCTGCCGCCGGACGCGCTCGACGCCTACGCCCGGCGGTTGATGGCCGACCCGGAGTCGAACCCGCTGCCCGACCTGCTGGTGCTGCTCGGTGACCAGGTCTACGCCGACGTCACCTCGCCGACCGTTCGCCGGCTGCTACGTCGACGGCGGCGGCGGCCGAAGGGCGCTCCGGCCGATCAGGTGGTGAGCTTCGACGAGTACACGAAGCTCTACCTGGAGTCCTGGCGTGATCCGGAGATCCGCTGGCTGCTCTCCACCGTGGCGAGCGTGATGATCTTCGACGATCACGAGATCATCGACGACTGGAACACGTCGGCGGCGTGGCGGGCCGAGATGCGCGAGCAGCCGTGGTGGCAGGAGCGGATCGCCAGTGGGCTCGCCTCGTACTGGGTCTACCAGCACCTGGGCAATCTCTCCCCCGACGAGATCGGGGCCGACCCGGTCTTCGCGAAGGTCACCGCAGCCGAGGACGCCACCAGCGTGCTGCGCGAGTTCGGCCACCGGGTCGATCAGGAGGCCGACCTGGCGCACGACACCGAGCGCTGGCGCGCGGTGCAGTACCAGTGGAGCTACGCCCTGGATCTGGGCCGGACCCGGCTGGTCATGCTGGACAACCGGTGCAGCCGGGTGCTGGAGTCCAACAACCGGGCGATGCTGCCGCCCGGTGAGTGGGCCTGGTTCCTCGACCAGGCGCACGGGGTCTACGACCACCTGGTGGTGGGCGCGTCGCTGCCCTGGCTGCTGCCGCAGGGCATCCACCACATCGAGGCGTGGAACGAGAAGCTGGCGGACTCGCGCCGACCGTGGGTGGCGCGCGGGGCGGAGAAGCTGCGCCGCGCTCTGGACCTGGAGCACTGGGCGGCGTTCCGGCGGTCCTTCGAGGCGCTCGCGGAGACGTTCGCCCGGATCGGCACCGGCACGCCGCGGCAGTCCGGCGCGCGGGTCGGGGCTGGCCCGGCGTACGCCCCACCGGCGTCGATCAGCGTGCTCTCCGGTGACGTGCACCACTCGTACGTGGCGCGGGCCCGGTTCGCCGACCCGACGGTGGTCACGCCGGTGCACCAGCTCACCTGTTCGCCGATCCACAACCAGGTGCCGGCCGGCATCCGGCCGCTGATGCGGTTGGGCTGGTCGCCCGGGCCGGCCGGGGCCACCCGGGCGCTGGCCCGTTCGGCGGGCGTACGCCGGCCGGGGGTGCGCTGGCGCAAGCTGGCCGGCCCCTACTTCGGTAACGCGGTCGCCACCCTGACGCATCGGGGGCGTGGGGCGGATGTGGTTATCGAGGGCACCACGAAGGACGGGCACCTACGCCCGGTGATGCGGCGTCAACTCTCTGGCGGCGGTGAGCCGGCCGCGCCGTAGTCTCTACGCCGTGGATGAGCACCTGCCGGAGCCGATCCGGGCGGTTGAGCACGAGTTGACCGCTTTGCTGCGCCGTGGCCGGGCGGTCTCCTGGGAGATCGCCCGGGAGGTACACCCGAACCTGGAGCCGAACACCTACGGGCTGTTGCTCTGGCTGCGCCGTAGCGGGTCGATCCGGTTGACCGAGTTGGCCGCGCGGCTGGGCGTGGGCAAGGGGACGTTGAGCCGGCAGATCAACGCGTTGGAGGTCCTCGGTCTGGTCCACCGCGACCCCGATCCGACTGACCGGCGGGCCGCGCAGATCGGCCTCACCGAGGAGGGGCAGCGCCGCTTCGACGTTGCCCGTGCGGCACGACTGGGCGAGTTCCTGCGCGCCCTGGACGGCTGGCCGGAGCGGGACGTCGAGGAGTTCGCCCGGCTGCTGGGCCGGTTCAACGACTCCTGGCAGTAGCCGTCTCCGACGAGGAATAGGGCACCGGTCCGTCAAGTTGTTGCTTCAGGCAACCAAGGCATACGGTTGCTTCAGGCAACTCTCAGGCGGCCCGCGCACACCAGCCCGCCGCCGTTCCACCTCGACTCCGCTCGGAGGCAACAAACGATGAGCCAGGCGACAGCGCCTCCCCAGGCGACCGCCGTGACCATGACCCACCGGCAGATCCTGGAAGCCCTCTCCGGTCTGCTGCTGGGCTTGTTCGTCGCGATCCTCTCCTCCACGGTCATCTCGAACGCGCTGCCGCGGATCATCACCGAACTGCACGGCGGCCAGTCCGCGTACACCTGGGTAGTGACCTCGGCCCTGCTCGCGACCACCGCGACCACCCCCATCTGGGGCAAGCTGGCCGACCTGACCAGCAAGAAGACCCTGGTCCAACTGGCCCTGGGGATCTACGTGCTGGGCTCGGTGCTGGCCGGCCTCGCCCAGGGCACCGGCGAGCTGATCGCCTGCCGGGTGCTCCAGGGCGTCGGCGCCGGCGGCCTCACCGCCCTGGCCCAGGTGATCATGGCCACGATGATCTCGCCCCGCGAGCGGGGCCGCTACAGCGGCTACCTCGGCGCCGTGATGGCCGTCGGCACCATCGGCGGCCCGCTGATCGGCGGCGTGATCGTGGACACCTCCTGGCTCGGCTGGCGCTGGTGCTTCTACGTCGGCGTGCCGTTCGCCATCATCGCGCTGATCGTGCTGCAGAAGACCCTGCACCTCCCGGTGGTCAAGCGGAAGGCGCAGATCGACTGGTGGGGCGCCACCCTGATCACCGCGGCCGTCTCGGTGCTGCTGATCTGGGTCTCGCTCGCCGGCGGCCAGTTCGCCTGGGCCTCCTGGCAGACCGCCGTCATGGTCGTCGGCGCCCTGGTCCTCGGCGCGCTGGCGATCCGGGTCGAGACCCGGGCCGCCGAGCCGATGATCCCGCCGCGGCTGTTCCGCAACCGCACCATCACCCTCGCCGTCGTCGCCAGCATCGCGGTCGGTGTGGGCATGTTCGGCGCGTCGATCTTCCTGGGCCAGTACTTCCAGATCAGCCGCGGCCAGAGCCCGACCATGTCCGGTCTGATGACCCTGCCGATGATCCTCGGCCTGCTGGTCGCCTCCACGGTGATCGGGCGGCTCATCACCAGAACCGGCCGGTGGAAGCGGTACCTGGTGACCGGCTCGGTGCTGCTCACCATCGGTTTCGCCCTGATGGGCACGCTCCGTGCGGACACCAACTTCACACTGCTCAGCGTCTACATGGCAATGATCGGCGTCGGCCTGGGCATGACCATGCAGAACCTGGTCCTCGCCGTGCAGAACACCGTCGGCCCGCACGAGCTCGGCGCCGCCAGCTCGGTGGTCGCGTTCTTCCGCAGCCTGGGCGGTGCGATCGGGGTCTCCGCCCTCGGCGCGGTGCTCGCCCACAAGGTCAAGGACTACACCGCCGACGGGCTGGCCCAGCTCGGCATCCCCGCCTCCAGCTCGGGCAGCGGCGGCGCCCTGCCCGACGTGCACACCCTGCCCGGCCCGCTGCGGGCCGTGGTGGAGGGCGCGTACGGCCACGGTGCTGGGGACATCTTCCTGGCCGCCACCCCGTTCGCGTTGATCGCGCTGATCGCCGTCCTCTTCATCAAGGAGGTCCCGCTGCGCCAGCACAACGGCAGCGCGGTTTCCACCGAGGTCGAGCGGGAATCGACAGTCGCTGCCGGCGCTGGCGCAGCCGTTATCCGTACCGGCGAGCAGAGGTGAGGTAGAACCATGGGCGTGGGAGCACCGGACCGCGAGGAGTACGGCCCCCGAACCCGGCCGCTGCCCTTCGAGCGCGGCACGGACGGGCCTCGGGTGATCATGGTTGGTGTCGACGGCACCCGCACCTCCGAGCGGGCCGGCTCCTACGCCGCGGGGCTGGCCCGGCGGCAGCGCGCCGCGCTGGTGGTGGTCTTCGTCAGCTCACCGAGCGGGCTGACCGCCCTGGTGCCCGGCATGGATGCCGGCGCGGTCCAGCGCACCCAGGACGAGTTGGCCGACGAGCTGCGCCGGGAGTGCCGGCGCGGGGCCGAGCAGTGGGGCATCCCGTTGACCCTGCTGGTGCGGCGCGGCGACGCGTACGGCGAGCTGTGCGCGGCGGCCGACGAGTTCCAGGCCGACATGCTGGTGGTCGGCGCCTCCGAGCAGGCCGGGCACCGGTTCGTTGGCTCGGTCGCCACCCGGCTGGTTCGCGCCGGCCGCTGGCCGGTCGTCGTGGTGCCCTGAAAAGTGGTCGCGACTGTCGCACCCGAGCCGCAGGATGGCCCGATGACGACATGGAGAGCACCGGAGATCGACCGCCGCCACGAGCCCCTGGTGGCTGATGAGCGCACCATGCTGGAGGGCTGGCTCGACTACCACCGCGACACCCTGCTGCACAAGTGCGCCGGCCTGACCGCCGAGCAGTTGCGCACGCCGAGCGTCGAGCCGTCCGGCCTGAGCCTCCTCGGGTTGGTCCTGCACATGACCGACGTCGAGCGCTCCTGGTTCCGCCAACGCTTCGCCGGCCAGGACCTGCCCGACCTCTACGACTACGACAACGACAACGACGCCGACTTCCACGCTGCGGCCGACGCCGACGCGGAGACGGCCTTCGCCGTCTTCCGCGCCGAAGTCGACGCAGCCCGGTCGGCGACCGAGGGACGCTCGCTGGACGAGACGTTCACGCTGACCCGCAGCGACGGGACCCGCACCTTCAGCCTGCGCTGGGTGTACGTCCACATGATCGAGGAGTACGCCCGGCACAACGGTCACGCCGACCTGATCCGGGAACGCATCGACGGCGTCACCGGCGACTGACCGGGCCACCCGTCAGTCCGGCCGTCCAGCCCGCAGCATGTGCTCGCCCAGCGGGGTCAGCGTGTGCACCACTGACGAACCGGCCCGGTGGGTGACGATCAGTCCGGCCCGGCGCAGGGTGCTGGTGTGCTCGCTGGCGGAGGCGATCGAGATGCCCACCGCTCGGGCCACCTGTGACGTGCTGAGGCCGTCGGCGACCACTCCCAGCACCGCGGCCCGGCTTCGGCCGAGCAGGTGGGCGAGGGGCTGGCCGGTGGCCAGTTCCCGCCGGGCCGGCCGGATCGGGTAGGTCAGCACCAGCGGGCCGGTCGGGTCGTCGAGCACGGCGGGCTGCGGCACGAAGTACGAGGGCACCAGGGTGACCCCCCTGCCGCCCGGCGACAGACCGACGTCGCCGCCGAAGGCGCACCGGTACGACAGCTCGTACGTGTCCCCGGTCGGCGTGAACTGCAGGTAGGGGCTGAGGCCACGGAGCACGCGGTCGAGCCCGGCGTCCACGATGGCTCGACCGCGTACCGCCCGGTCGGCGTGCACCGCCGCGACGATCGTCTCCCAGTACGCGCCCACCGCGACGGCGTGGAAAGCCTCCATCGCATCGAGCAGACGGCGTACCGCATCCGGTTTCCCGTCGGCGAGCGGACCGACCCGGGGCGGCAGCTCGCCGGCCTCGATCCGGGGTCGTAGCTCCGCGGTGAGGGTCGACGTCGGGGTGGCCGCGACCTCCGCCAGCGCAGGGCTCAGCTCCCCGCTGAAGCCGGGCGGGGTGAGGAAGTCCGGGAACCACCGTTCCTGGCGGCACAGGTCCAGGTAGGGCCACATGACCGGACGCACGGCGGCCCGGGTGCGGGCCCGCCAGGCGACCAGGTGCTCCGGAACGGTGGTCTGGAACACCCGTTGCCCGGCCGCTCCCAGCTCCAGCAACACCGACGGCTCGGAGCGCAACACGGTGCGGCTGAGGTCCGCCGCGCTCAGGTGCAGAGTCACCACGGCATCGACGCTAGCCACCTTTCGGGCAGGTGCGAAAGGGGCTGGAGACGGCCCGGCGGTGCGGTGACCCTCGGGATATGAAGAAGCTGATCGCATCAGCCACCGCCGGCCTGGCCGTGCTGACCGTCGCCGTACCCGCTCCGGCGCTCGCCGTCGGCCCGCGCCCCGACACGTACGTGGTCTCCCGGGCATCCGGGGTGCTGCCCGAGAGGATCGCGGTGAGCCGGGACGGCACCCTCTACGTCACCAGTCTCGGCACCGGTGCCGTCTACCGTGGTCACGTCCGCGACCGGGAGCTGCGACAGTTTCTGCCGCCGGGGGCGGACGGGCGCACCCGGGCGGCCGGGTTGCACCTCGACGGGCGGGGCCGGATCTTCGTCGCCGGCTGGGACACCGGCGCGCTCTTCGTGCACGCCCCGGACGGTGAGCTGCTGGCCCGCCGGACGGCGCCGGGCGGCGCCCTCAACGACCTGGCGCTGACCGCCGACGCGGTCTACGTCACCGACTCGGCCACGGGCACGCTGTGGCGGGCGGCGCTGGACGGCCCGGAGGTCGGGAACCTCGTACGGTGGCTCACCGCCGCTGACTTCCCGGTCGCGCCGGGCTTCCTCAACGGCATCGTCGTCACCGACGGCGGGCGGATCGCGCTCGTCGCCGACCAGGGCGACGGCCAGCCCGGCACCGAGCGGCTGTGGCGGGTCGACCTGGTCGGGCGGACGGCCACGGCCGTCGAGGTGATCGACGGCCAGCTGGGCGCGGACGGGCTGCTGTTGGAGGGCGACCGGCTCTACGGAGTGGTGAACTTCCCCAACCGCGCCGGCGGCTGGGACTTCGCGGTGAACCTGGCGATTGTGGACGCCGACCGACGAACCGCGCGGGTGGTACGGCAGTCCCGTCCGGCCGGTCTGGCGCAGTCGCCGACCACCCTCGTCCGGGACGCCGGCCGGCTGCTCTGGGTGAACAGCCAGCTCAACGCGCCAGCCCCGGCGCCACCCTTCACCGTCACCCAGGTCCCCGGCCTGCGCTGACCCGGCCCGACGCGTCGACGTCAGGTGACCGGGTCACCGCGATGTCGACGAACGAGCCGCTGTCGCCTCGCTCAGTAGGCCAGGGCGGCGCGCAGGTAACGGAGGTCGGCGTGACCGCCCCAGCGGTGCGCTGACAGCCCGGCGGCCCGGGCACCCCGAACGGCCCAGTCCTCGTCGTCGACGAAGAGGACCCGGGCCGGCGGGGTGGCCAGCGCCTGGCAGGCCGCCTGGAAGTACTCCGGGGCGGGCTTGTGCACACCGACGACTGACGAGTTGACCACCACGTCCAGCTCGTCGACCAGGCCGAGTGCGGCCAGGTCGGCGTCGAGCAGGTCGGTGGCGTTGGTGGCCAGCCCGACCCGGGCGCCGGCGGCCCGCACCTCGCGGACGAACGCCAGCACCTCCTGGTCGACCTCTCCCCGGTAGCTCTGCCACTGCTCCACCGCCGCGCGGGCGCGGTCCGGGCCGCCGGCCGGCTCGGCGAGCGCGTCCGCCACACTGCTCACCCACTCGGCGTGGCTGACCTGACCGGTGAGCACCGGCTGAAGCCGCCCCCACTGCATGGCGATCTCGCCGAGCACCCCCTCGGAGAGGCCGTACTCCCGCTCCACAACGGCGGCCACCGCCGGGTCCCACCGGCGCAGTACGCCGTCGAAGTCCAGCAGGAGCGCCGTCGCGCGTTCCCGAGCCACTACCCGTTCTCCTCGCCGCGGCCGTGCCGCTGGTCGTCCTCGTCGGCCCGGTTGAGCCGTTGGCTGATCACCTGGGTGACCCCGCTGCGCATGGTCACGCCGTAGAGCGCGTCAGCGATCTCCATCGTCCGCTTCTGGTGGGTGATGACGATCAGCTGACTCTTCTCGCGCAACTGTGCCAGCAACGTGATCAACCGGCCCAGGTTGACGTCGTCCAGGGCCGCTTCCACCTCGTCCATGATGTAGAACGGGCTGGGCCGGGCGCGGAAGATCGCCACCAGCATGGCGACCGCGGTCAGCGACCGCTCACCACCGGAGAGCAGCGACAACCGCTTGATCTTCTTGCCGGGCGGGCGGGCCTCCACCTCGACGCCGGTGGTGAGCAGGTCCTCCGGTTCGGTGAGGATCAGCCGTCCCTCGCCGCCGGGGAAGAGCACGGTGAACACCTGCTCGAATTCCCGGGCGGTGTCCTCGAAGGCGCTGGCGAAGACCTCCAGGATCCGCTCATCCACGTCCTTGACCACGGTGAGCAGGTCCCGACGGGTGGCCTTGAGGTCCTCCAACTGCTCGGAGAGGAACTTGTACCGCTCCTCCAGCGCGGCGAACTCCTCCAGCGCGAGCGGGTTGACCTTGCCGAGCAGAGCCAGTTCGCGTTCCGCCTTCGCGGCCCGCTTCTCCTGCACCGGCCGCTCGTAGCGCACCGGCTCGGGCACCGGCAGGCCGTCACGTTCGGCCGCCGCGACGTCGACCTGGGTCGGCGGAACGGGTTGCGTGGGACCGTATTCGGCGACCAGCGTCTCCACGTCCAGCCCGAAGTCCTCGGCGGCCTTCGCCTCCAACTGCTCGATGCGCAGTCGCTGTTCCGCCCGGGCCACCTCGTCGCGGTGCACCTGGCTGGTCAGCCGCTCCAACTCCGCGCCGAGCCGCTTGGCTGCCCCGCGTACCTCCTGAAGCTCCGCCTCCCGCGCGGCGCGCTCCCGGGCGACCGCGTCGCGGTGCTCCTCGGCCGTCGCGATCGACGTGGTCAGTCGGGTCAGCGCCTCCCGGGCACCACCGGCCACGGACCGGGCGATGCCCGCGCCCCGGGCGCGGGCCGCCCGCCGGGCCGCCGCGCGTTCCCGGGCGGCCCGCTCCGCGGTGGCCTGCCGGGCGAGCGAGTCGGCCCGGCCGGCGATCGAGGAGACCCGCTCCTCGGCGGTACGCACCGCGAGCCGGACCTCCATCTCGTTCTGCCGGGCCTGCGGCACCATGGCCGCCAGTTGATCCCGTTCCTCGGTGGAGGGTTCGGCATCGACCGGGGTCTCCTCGGCCAGCCGCAGTCGCTCCTCCAGCTCCGCGAGCGCGGTGAGGTCCCGTTGCCGGGCCGCCTCGGCGCGGGAGCGGGCGTCGCCGAGCCGGTCGGTCTCGGCCTTCGCGGACCGGGCCGCCGCGCCCAGCTCGGCCAGCCGGCGGGCGGCGGCGTTCCGGTGGCTCTCCGCCTCACGCTTCTCGGCGGCGGCGTGCTGCACGGCCTCCTTCGCGGCGGCCACCTCGGCGCGGGCCTCGACCAACTGGTCACGCAGCTCCAAGCCGGCGCGTTCGGCGGTGAGCCGGTTGGCGCGGGCCTCCTCGACGGCCGCCTGCACCTCGATGTAGCTGGGGGCCTTGGCCGACCCGCCCGCCGCCGCGTACGCCCCGACCACGTCACCGTCGGGGGTGACCGCCCGCAGCTCGGGGTTGCTGGAGACCAGCTCGGCGGCGGCGGCGAGATCGTCGACGAGCGCCACGTCCCGCAGCGCCCGGTGCACCGCCGGACGCAGCTCGGCGCTGCACTCCACCAGGTCGGGCGCCCACCGGGCGTCGTCCGGCAGCTTCGGGCGCAGCGCGTCCGCGGAGCCGGTCATGCCCGGCCCGGCCGGGCTGCCGACCAGCAGGCCGGCCCGGCCGGCGTCGGAGATCTTCAGCAGCCGCATCGCCTCGACGGCCTCGTCCACCCCGCTGACGGCGACCGCGTCGGCGAGGCCACCGAGCGCGGCGGCCAGCGCGGCCTCATGCCCCGGCGCGACGGTGAGCAGCCCGGCGAGGCTGCCGAGCAGGCCCGGCACGTCCCCGGCGCGGGCCAGCAGCGCCCCGGCGCCGTCCTTGCGCCGCAGGCCCAGGGCGAGCGCCTCCTCCCGGGCCTTCCAGGTGGCGGCGTCCTTCTCCGCGGCCCGCTCGGCGTCGGTCAGCGATCGGACGGTGGCCTGCGCCCGCTCCTGTACGGCGACCGCCTCGGCGTGCCGGGCGTCCAGGTCCGCGTTGTCCCGGTCGGCCTCGGTGGACTGGGCGGCGACCGCGTCCAGGTCGGCCTGCGCCTGCTCGGCGCGGCCCAGCGCGTCGGCGTGCGCGATCGCGAGACGTTCGATCTCCTCGCCGGCGCTGGTGGTCCGGGCCCGCGCGGAGTTGACCTGGCCGGTGAGCCGGGCCATCCCCTCCCGTCGGTCGGCGATGGCCTTGGCCGCGGCGACGAGTTCCCGCTCGGCGGCGGCCAGTTGCCGCTCCAGCTCCTGACGGTGCTCGACCGCCTCGGCCAGCCGGATCTGGTCGTCGGTGAGCGCGCCGCGCAGCTCCTCCTCCTGCTCGCGGACGCGTTCCGCCTCGGCCTCCAGCTGGTCCGGGTCGCGGCCGGGCCGCTCGTCGTCGCCGGTGGCGCTGAGGTGCCGCAGCCGCTCCCGGGCCAACTGCTCGATCGAGCGGAAGCGCTCCTGGAGGGCGGACAGCTTGTACCAGGTGTCCTGGGCTGCGGCGAGCAGCGGAGCGTCCTCCGCGAGGGCGGCCTCCAACTCGCCGAGCCGGCCCTGCACCTCGGCGTGCTCACCCTCGATCTGCTCGCGCCGCTCGCGCAGCGCGGTCTCGTCGGCGATCTCCCGATCGAGGGTGGTCCGCAGGGTGGCCAGGTCGTCGGCGAGCAGGCGCAACCGGGCGTCACGCAGGTTGGCCTGGATGGCGGCGGCACGCCGGGCCACCTCCGCCTGCCGGCCCAGCGGCTTGAGCTGACGGCGCAGCTCGGCGGTGAGGTCGGTGAGGCGGTTGAGGTTGGTCTGCATGGCGTCGAGCTTGCGCAGCGCCTTTTCCTTGCGCTTGCGGTGCTTGAGGACGCCGGCCGCCTCCTCGATGAACGCGCGGCGGTCCTCCGGCTTGGCGTGCAGCATGCCGTCGAGGCGGCCCTGCCCGACGATGATGTGCATCTCCCGGCCGATGCCGGAGTCGGAGAGCAGCTCCTGGATGTCGAGCAACCGGCAGGAGTTGCCGTTGATCTCGTACTCGCTCTCGCCGGAGCGGAACATCCGGCGGGTGATGGAGACCTCGGTGTACTCGATCGGCAGCGCGCCGTCGGTGTTGTCGATGGTGAGGGTGACCTCGGCGCGGCCCAGCGGCGCCCGGCCGGCGGTGCCGGCGAAGATGACGTCCTCCATCTTGCCGCCACGCAGGGCCTTGGCACCCTGTTCGCCGAGGACCCAGGCGATGGCGTCGACGACGTTGGACTTGCCCGAGCCGTTCGGACCCACCACACAGGTGATCCCGGGCTCCAGCTTCAACGTCGTGGCGGAGGCGAAGGACTTGAACCCCTTCACCGTCAGGCTCTTGAGATACACCTACTCGATCCTCGTCCGATGGCCGCCGTACCGTCGCCGGCTGCGGGGACCTGGGTGAACTCGCAGACTAACCCGGGGGTGCGAACGGGCGGGCACTCGACCCGCCCCACGTCGCGTCGACCGTGGGCGCGCTGTCGTTTCGTCGACCATCAGAAAGGCAAGCGCCTTTCATGATCGCTTATCCGTCTTCGCGCTTTTCGGGAACTGTGCGGCGCGCTTCCGGTACGACCCAGCGCAAGATCATTAATCGTCCACCGTCGAAAAGGTGCCCGGACAGTGTTACGCGCCGGCACAGAGGTGTCGGCGCGCATTTTTGCGGTGGTGCGATTCAGTTTTGACGACCCTGGAGATCAGGTCAGCGCCGGCTCGGCCAGACGGAGCAGATCGTCCGCCTCCGCCGCAGCCGCCGCGAGCCGATCATTGTCGGCACGCAGACGCGTGATCTCGAACTCCAGTGCCTGGACCCTGGCACGCAGTCGGGTGACCTCGTCGAGCAGACGCCGGTCGGGCGCTGCACCTACGTGGCCGTAGAGGGCCTTCGCCATGCTGACTCCTTGATATGCGCTGCCGGAAAGGCCGGCCAACGCGCGCCCATTTATACGCGGCTGTCATTCCAGGCTGTATCTGGGCATGACCGGGCGCGACTGGCGACACCTATATATTGAGCCGCAAACCCCTCCTTCGTCAAGTTCTCGCAGGCCGTAGATCATCTCCACGTCGACCTGTCCACTTGTCGGGGGGGCTGCCGCAAGGCACGGACACTCTCTGTCCGGACGCCTTTACTGTACGCCCGGATCCGCGGAAGTCCGCACCCTGGCGTCCGACTTCCCCTTAACTCTTTCTTAGCCACGTTGCCGCAGGTCGTAGGCGCGCCGTAGCGTCACCCCGGCCCGCAACCGACCCCTGGAGGCATAGGCGTGTACGGCTGGACCGATCCGATGGACCCCAACGGCGCCCCCCGGCGCGCCGGAGGGCCGACCGACGAGCCGGCCTGGCTGCACGACCGCCCGGAGCCCCGCTCGGCCTACCTGTTCGGCGACGAGCCCGGCCAGCCGGGCGACGAGTGGCACCGCGAGCAGCCCACCAGCGGCCGGCCGACCGAACCGGTCGACGCCCACACCGCCGCCTGGCCGGCCCACCAGCCGCACGACGAGACCGGCCGCTGGGGCGAGACCCGCCCGGCCGAGGACACCGGCGGCTGGGGCGACACCCGCGCGGTCCAGGACACCGACGACTGGCGGGCCGAGACGCCCGGCGGCTGGCACACCGACACCGGCCCGGGGACCGCCGACGGCTGGCGCGGCACCACCGAGACCGGACGGCCCGGCGAAGGGCGGCACCGCTCCCCACGCCGCTGGCGCCGACCGCTGATGATCGGTGGCGCCGCCGCGGCCGCCACCCTCGTGGTGAGCTTCGGCGTCGGCGCGCTCACCCTGCCCGGCGGGGACAACGGGGCGGCGCAGCCGACGGCCGTCGACGACACCTTCGCCGCGTCGGGCGTTCCCACCGACGAGCCGGCGCTGGACACCCTGGCCGCTCCCACCCCGTCCGCCACACCCAGCTCGGCGTCTCCGAGCCCGTCGCCGAGCAAGCTCGTCAAGCCCACGCCGGCGTCGTCGCGGAGCACCGCCGCGTCACGCCGCAGCGTCAACCGCAGCAGCGCGCCGAGCACCACCGGCAGCTCCAACGGTTCCGGCGGCTCCGTCAGCGCCCAGGCCCGGGAGGTGGTCGACCTGGTCAACGCCGAGCGGGCCAAGGCCGGCTGCAAGGCGCTGACCATCAACGACAAGCTGATGACGGCCGCCCAGCGGCACAGCCAGGACCAGGCCGATCACCAGAACATGTCGCACACCGGCAGCGACGGCAGCAACTCCGGCGTCCGGCTGGACCGGGTCGGCTACGCCTGGCGCACGTACGGCGAGAACGTGGCCTGGAACCAGAAGACCCCGGCCGCGGTGATGGACGCCTGGATGAACAGCTCCGGCCACCGGGCCAACATCCTGAACTGCGCGTTCACCGAGATCGGCGTCGGCATCGCCAGCAGCAACGGGCCCTACTGGACGCAGGTCTTCGCAGCACCCCGCTGACCGCGCGTCGTTCCCGCCCCCGCGCTCGTTTGACCCGGTGAGGTACGTCGGCCGGAGCGTGGGGGCCGGGTACCGGTGAGGGCGGCGACCGGCCGTCCGGGACCCGGGAGCTGCCGATGCGGATCCGGCCGCGACGACCCGTCGCCGTACGCCCACTGCGCCGCGCCCTCACGGCCAGCGTCGCTGTCGTGCTGGTGGTGCCGGCGTACGGGTGCCGGCCCACGCTGACCCCGCCCGGCGCACCCACCGCGTGGCCGGCGGCGCAAGCCCGGCACTGGCAGTGGCAGTGGCAGCTCACCGGCCCGCTCGACCCGGCCGTGGACGCCGACGTCTTCCTGCTCGACCCGGTGGCCACCACCGCCGCGCAGACCGCCGAGCTGCGCTCCCGCGACCGCCGGCTGATCTGCCAGGTGAGCGTGGGGTCGGTCCGCTCCACCGACCCGGACGCCAGCCGGTTTCCGGAGGCCGTCCGGGGCTCGGCCGGGCACCGACCCGACAGCCGGTGGCTGGACGTCCGGAGTTGGGACGCGCTCCGGCCGGTGCTGGCCGACCGGTTCCGGCTCTGCCGGGGCAAGGGCTTCGGCGCGGTGGCGCTCGTCGACGCCGACGGGTACGCGGCGCGCACCGGCTTTCCGCTCGACTTCGACGACCAGTTGCTGTTCAACCGGCGGCTGGCCGAACTGGCCCGCTCGCTGAGCCTCTCCCCCGGGCTGGTCAACGACGTGCCGCAGGTCGCCGCGCTGGCCCCGGACTTCGACTTCGCGGTCAACGAGGAGTGCGTCCGGTTGGCCCAGTGCGCCAAGCTGCTGCCGTTCAGCGACGCCGGCAAGCCGGTCTTCCACGTCGAGTACACCGGCTCGACCGACGACTTCTGTGTCACCACCGTCGGCTACGGCTTCGCCTCGATCCGGAAGGACCGCACGTTGGACGCGTCCCGGGAGGCCTGCCCGCTGCCCTGATCCGGTGGTGGCCGGGCTACTGCCCCGAGCCGGCGTGGCCGGGCCGCGGTCGCGGCCCGGCCACCGGCCGTTATTCAGGGCACCGGCACCAGCGCCGGTGCGGGGGTCGGCGGATCGGTGGGGGCGGGTGCCGGGCGGGCGCGCAGGAAGCGCGGAGCCCACCAGTTGGCGTCGCCGAGCATGGTCATCAACGCCGGCAGCACCACACCCCGGATGATCGTGGCATCCAGCAGAATCGCGGCCGCCAGGCCGATGCCGAGCTGCTTCATGTCGATCGTGCTCAGCGTGGCGAAGATCGAGAAGACGCCGACCATCACGATGGCGGCGCTGGTCACCACCCCGGCCGACGACGTGATCCCGTACGACACGGCGTCGCGGTTGGCCAGGCCGGACCGGACGCCCTCACGGATCCGACTGACCACGAAGACGTGGTAGTCCATCGAGAGGCCGAACAGCACCACGAAGAGGAACAGCGGCAACCAGGACACGATCGCGCCCATCGACGTGAAGCCGAGCAGCCCCTGCGCCCACTCGCCCTGGAAAATCAGCACCAACAGGCCGTACGCGGCACCGGCGGAGAGCAGGTTCAGCGCGATCGAGCTGGCCGCGATCACCACCGACCGGAACGTGAACGTCATGACCAGGAAGGTCAGCACCAGCACGAAGCCCATGACCAGCGGCAACTTGTCCCGGACGTGCTGTGCGTAGTCCTCGCTGTCGGCCACGCCCCCGCCCACCGCGTACTCGACACCGGGGATGCCCCGCAGCTGCGCCGGGACCAGGTCCCCACGCAGCTTCTCCAACGACCGCACCGACCGGTCGTCCCGACTGGCGTACGGGGTGGGCACGTCCAGCACCGAGACCCGGCGGTCGGCCGACACCTCGATCTTCGGGCCGTCCGCCTCGGCCGGGGCGAACAGCGGATCGCCGGCCGCCCGGGCGGACAGGTCGGTGAGCGCGGCACGTACCCGGTCGGCCTGGTCGGCGGGCGCCCGGACGGCCACCACATGATTGGTACCGGCGCTCGGGAAGGCCGCGGTGAGCCGGTCGTACGCCTGCATGGCCGGAGTCGTGCGGGGCAGATCCTCCATGCCGGGGAACTTCAGCTTCATGCCGAGCGCCGGCGCGGCCAGCGCGAGCAGCAGCCCGACCGAGATGACCAGCGTCGCCACCGGCGCGCGCAACGCGGGCCGGAGCACCGCGGGCCACAGCCGGGGAGCGCGGGGCGCACCATGCCGGTCGGTACGCGGCGCGGTCAGTCGCCAGAGCAACGGCACCCGAGGCCGGTCCACCCAGCGACCGAGCCGGGCCAGCAACGCGGGCAGTACGGTCAGCGAACCGGTCACCGCGACGGCCACCACGAGGATCGAGCCGATGGCGAGGGACGAGAAGACCACGTCGCCGGCGAGCAGCAACCCGGCCATCGAGATGATCACCGCGAAGCCGGAGACCACCACGGCGTGCCCGGACGTCTCCGCGGCGATCTCCACCGCGTCCAGACCGGACCGGCCCTTGGCGCGCTCCTCCCGCTCCCGACGGATGTAGAACAGTGAGTAGTCGACCCCGACCGCCATGCCGATCAGCAGGATCACCGGCGCCGTGGTGTCGGTGGCCGGCACCAGGTGGGAGGCCAGGGTGGACAGACCCATCGCGGCGGCGACCGAGGAGAGGGCCAGCAGCACCGGCACGCTCGCCGCGATCAACGCGCCGAACGCGATGATCAGGATCGCCAGGGTGACCGGCAGACTGAGCAGCTCGGCGCGCTTGAAATCCTTGCCCAGGGTGTCGTCGAGGGCCTGACCGATCGACGGCCCGCCGACCTGCTCGACCCGCAGCTCAGGGTGCGCGGCCTGCACACCGGCGGTGGCGTCCCGCAACGGCTGCACCCGCTCCGAGGCCGTCTCCGGGTCACCCGACATGGTGATCGGCAGCAACAGCGCCGAGCCGTCCCGCGCGGTGATCGGCTCGCCCACCCCGGCCACCCCGGCGACCGTACGCAACCGGGCCGCCGCGTCGTCGGCCGCCGCCTTCGCCGCCGCCTGGTCCAAGGTGCCGGACGGGGAGGTGATGAGGACGTTGTCCACGGCCGGGTTCTCGAAGTCACCGGCGTCCACGATCAGGCTGGCCCGCCCCGCCTCGCCGATCGCCTGGTCGCCGCCCGTGGCCTCGTTGAGCCCGGCGGCGTTGCCGCCGACGAAACACACCGCCACGAACACGGCCCACAGTGCGATCGCCCGCCACGGGTGCTCGGCGCTCCACCGCGCCAGCCGCACCGTCACCGGTCTTCTCCCCATCTCGGGTCCCCCTGTCACGTCAACCCCCTGTCAACGGTGCTGACGTTAGGTGCGTGACGAGGCGATCACATCGGGGATCGACCCCGGCCCGCCCTGAAACCAGCGGACCGGAAGTGGGGCGGCGTTCGTCGGGAGTCGGCCCGCGATCCGGCCGTACCCCCGGGTCCAGCCCGGAGCGGCCCACCGCGACCCGCCGGCATCTCCCCGAGCCGACTCCGGGTCATCCCCGAAGGGAACCCCGGGGCCGGGGCTGACAGCGCGGGCAGCTGTACGAGGAGCGGTTCATGAACGCCTCACGGCGGATCGGCGCCCCGCACCGGGGGCACGGCTCGCCCTCGCGGCCGTACGCGTTGAGCGCGCGGTCGAAGTAGCCACTCTCGCCGTTGACGTTCACGTAGAGGGCGTCGAAGCTGGTGCCGCCCGCGCGGATCGCCTCGGCCAGCACGTCGCGGACGTGCCCGAGCAGACGCTGCGCGGCCGGGCCGGTCAGCGCGTCGGTGGGTCGGCCGCCGTGCAGCCTGGCACGCCAGAGCGCCTCGTCGGCGTAGATGTTGCCCACCCCGGAGATCAGGGTCTGGTCGAGCAGGGCCCGCTTCACCTCGGTGTGCCGGCGACGCAGCGCCGCGACGAACGCCTCGTCCGAGAACTCCGGATCCATCGGGTCGCGGGCGATGTGCGCTATCTCGTCGGGCAACTCGGCGCCGCCCTCACTCACCGAGAGCCCACCGAACGTGCGCTGGTCGACGAAGCGCAGCTCCGGGCCGTCGTCGGCGAACCGGAACCGGACCCGCAGATGGGTCTCGTCGCTCGTCCCGGGCGGCTGGAGCAGCAGCTGACCCGACATGCCGAGGTGCCCGACGATCGCGTCACCGCTGTCCAGTGGCAGCCACAGGTACTTGCCGCGACGACGGGCGTCCAGCACCGTCCGGCCGGCGAGCACGTCGGCGAAGTGCACGTCACCCGGGATGTGCCGGCGGACCGCACGCGGGTGACGAACCTCGACCGAGGCGATCCGCCGGCCGACCACCCACTGGGCCACCCCCTGCCGGACGGTCTCCACCTCGGGCAGCTCAGGCACGCCGCGAACCCGTCTCGTGGCCTTCGGAACGCCCGGCCGGCAGCGCCTGCGCCAGGTGGTCGGCCTGCTCGGCCTGCGCCGCCCGCTCGGCGCGCTCCAACGGCCCGAACGGCTCGGCCCGGTCGGCCGAGTCGTCCCGGTCGACCGGCTGGTCCTGCCGGTCGTCGCCGGCCCGACCATCCTGGGGTTCGTCGCCGTTCTGGCCGTTCTCGTCGGTGAGCGTCCGCCACGCGGCCTCGGCGGCCCGCTGCTCGGCCTCCTTCTTGCTGCGCCCGTCGGCACCGCCGTACCGGTTGCCGGCCACCACCACCCAGGCGGTGAACGTCTTGAGGTGATCCGGGCCGGTGCCCTCGATCCGGTACTCCGGAACGCCGAGCCCGAGCGCCGCGGTCAGCTCCTGGAGGCTCGTCTTCCAGTCCAGCGCGGCCCCGCGACCGGCCGACTCGGCCATCAGCGGGTCGAAGAGCCGGTGGATGACGATCCCCGTGGTGTCCAGGCCGTACTGGAGGTAGATCGCGCCGAGCAGCGCCTCCAACGTGTCGGCGAGGATGCTCGCCTTGTCCCGGCCACCGGTGGTCTCCTCACCCTTGCCGAGCAGCAGGTACGCGCCGAGCCCGTCCGGGCCCAGCCCGCGGGCCACGTCGGCGAGCGCCCGCATGTTGACCACGCTGGCCCGCAACTTCGCCAACTGCCCCTCGGGCAGATCCGGGTGGTTGTGGAAGAGCGCCGTGGTGATCACCACGCCGAGCACCGAGTCGCCGAGGAACTCCAGCCGCTCGTTGGTCGGCAACCCACCGTTCTCGTACGCGTACGACCGGTGGGTCAACGCGCGCTGGAGCAGCTCGGGTTCCAGGGTCACGCCGAAGGCGGCTTCCAGGTGACCGACGGACACCCGCCGCCGCTTGTCGTTGCTCATGTGCGTACCTCGGTGTCGGTGGAGCGATCGGTGCGATCCGTCGCGGCGTCGCGGTCGAGCAACGCGGCGACCAGATCGGTGGCGCGCCGCCGCCACAGGTGGGCGGCGAGAGCTATGCCGGAGGCGACGTCGTCGGCGCGGGCGGACCCGTGGCAGACGACCACCGTCCCCGCGACGCCCAACAGGGCCGCCGCGCGGGGCGCACCGCCCTCGGCAGGCGGGCCGCCGGCCATCGCGTACGCGCCCTCAATGGCCTTGAGCAGCACGTTACCGGTGAAGCCGTCGGTGACAACCACATCGGCGCGCGCGCCGAGGGCCACGTCGTACCCCTCGACCAGGCCGACGTAGCGCGCCCCTCCGGGCAGCGGTTCGACGGCGAGCAGCGGGTCGGTGGCGCGGCGGACCCGGTCGCCCTTGCCGGCCTCCGTGCCGACCGAGAGCAGACCGACCCGGGGCGCGGCGATCGAGTGGGCCACCGCCGCGTAGGCGGCGCCGAGCACGGCATGGCGGGCGAGGGTGGCCGGGCGGGGTTCCAGGGAACCGCCGACATCGAGCAGCACGACCGGCCCCGCCACGGCGGGCAGGGTGGCGGCCAGGGCAGGCTGGCGGATCTCCGGCGAACGGCCGAGACCGAGCACGGCCGCGGTGACGGTGGCGCCGGTGGCGCCGGCGGAGACCAGGGCGTCGGCGGTCCCATCCCGAACGGCGGTGACCGCGGCCCGGACGGTGCTCTCGGCGCGGGCGGCGCTGGGATGGTCGGCCATGCCGACGACATCGCGGACGGGCCGCACCGTGATCCGGGCACGTTGCGCCGGATCCAGCGCGGCGATCAACTCGTCGGCGACCTCGGTCGGACCGACGAGAAGGAGATGCAGGTCAGGGTCGGCGCGCATGGCTCGCAGAGCGCCGTCAACCACGACGGCGGGAGCGTCGTCCCCGCCGAGGAGGTCAACGGCGATCCGCGCGGCGCCCGGCTCCACCGGAACGCCGGCCGGAGCAGGCCGGCCGGCGTCGGAGAGAGCCGGGGCACCGGGCGAATGCCAGGATGCGCGCGCCGCCCGACCTGGAGTCGGGGGCGTCACTCGGCGTCCAGGTCAGACCTCGAGAACCTGGCGGCCGTTGTAGGTGCCGCAGACGGAGCAGGCGGCGTGCGGCAGCTTCGGGGACTTGCACTGCGGGCACGCAACGGTCGCGACCACGGTCGCCTTCCAGTTCGCCCGGCGGGACCGGGTGTTGCTGCGCGACATCTTGCGCTTCGGGACGGCCACGGTTCTTACTCCTCTGTAACGGTCAGTTGCGACAGGCCCGCCCAACGCGGGTCGATCTGCTGGTGACTGTGGTCGGCCGGCAGATCGTCCCAGTGCGCCCCGCATTCGGGGCACAGTCCTGGGCAGTCCTCCCGGCAGAGCGGGTTGGTCGGCAGCGTGAGCACCAACGCGTCCCGCAGCGCCGGCTCCAGGTCGATCAGATCGCCCTGCATCCGGCCCACCTCGTCCTCGTCGGTCGTGGCGTCCGTGGTGCTGTCCTCGTACGCGTACAGCTCCTGGATCGTCACGCCCATCGAGTCGTTGATCTCGCGCAGGCATCGGCCGCACTCGCCCCGGACGGGACCGGTGATGGTCCCGGAGACGAGCACGCCCTCGGACACCGACTGCAACCTCAGATCGAGGTCGAGGTCCGCGCCCTCCGGCACGCCGATCAACTCCACACCGAGGTCCGCCGGTGCCGGCACGACCCGCTGGACCTCACGCAACGCGCCAGGGCGACGCGGCAGGTCCCTCGTGTCGAGGACCAGCGGCGACCTGGGGTTGAGTGTCGATGGCGAGTGCTTGGGCATAGTTAGACTCCGGCCGGTGAGAGGCCGACAAAAAAGGTTACCTGGACGACCGCCGGACCGTCGAACCGGGGGCGACGCCCGCCTGAGAAGTCGGCTGGTGAGGTGCCGCTCAGAAGGGTAGCGGGCGTTCCGCCTCATCCCCAGCGAAGGTGCCGATCTCCCGGAGCGCGTGCATCTTGTCCCGGCCGCGCTCTATCGAGGCCAGCGCCCGGGTGAGGAACTGCTCGAAGTTGGCCAGCGCGGTGTCGACGTAGTCGTCGACCTCCTCCCGCAGGCGCTGCGCCTCGGCCCGGGCCTCGCCGATGATCCGGGCGCCCTCGTGCTCGGCCGACACGGTGATCTCGTTCACCGAGACCAGGCGGGCGTGTTCTGCCTCACCCTCGCTGATGATCCGGTCCGCCTCGCGCTTGCCGGCTTCCATGATCTTGTCGCGCTCCTCCAGGAGCGCGGCGGCGCGACGCAGGTCGGCGGGGAGATCGGCGCGCATCTCATCGAGGGCAGCGATCATCTCACCCCGGTCGACCATGCAGTTGTTACGCGACATCGGGACGGAGCGGGCCTGCTCCAGGATGGCGATCAGTTCGTCGATGCGATCGAGCGGGTCCACCGGCTACCTCACTCCTGTCGTTCGTCGGCCGACCTCCATGATGCGGGCTACGGCCGTTCCCCGCGCCACCAATCATGTCGTGCCCGCCCCACCGCCGCCCCACTCACCCCAACCCGGCGAGTCGCGACATAGCCACCCTCCGCCAGGCTGGCACTTCGCGGTGACGTCAGACCGCCTCGAAAAGGAACGATCCGAGCACCACCAGCGCCAGTCTGGCGGGGGGCGTGGGTCAGGGGCGGGGGCCCAGGCGGGCCTGGAGAGCTTCGCGGACCGGATCGGGGACGTGGGCGGAGATGTCGCCACCCCACTTGGCCACGTCCTTGACCAGGCTCGACGAGAGGAACGAGTAGAGCGGGTTGGTCGGCATGAAGAGCGTTTCGACACCAGCCAGACCGATGTTCATCTGGGCCATCTGCAACTCGTAGTCGAAGTCGCTGACCGCCCGCAGCCCCTTGATCAGCACACTGGCCTGCTGGGCGCGGCAGAAGTCCACCAGCAGCCCGCGGAACGACTCGACCCGCACGTTGCCGTACGACGAGGTCACCTCGCGGAGCATCTCGATGCGCTCCTCGACAGTGAACAGGCCACTCTTCGACTGATTCACCAGCACACCGACGATCACCTCATCGAAGAGCCGACTGGCCCGCCCGATGATGTCGAGGTGTCCGTTGGTGACCGGGTCGAACGAACCGGGACACACCGCACGTCTCATGATCGGCGACCGTACCAAAGGGTGGTCTCGCCGTACCGGCGACTGCGCTCGGCAGTGATCCCCTCCACCCAGTCGAACTCCCTGGTCCGGCGGGACCGCTCCACCACCACCAACGCGTCGGGCGCCAGCCAGCCGCCGTCGACCAGCGTGGCCAACAGTGCGGTGATCTCCTCGTCCGGCACCGCGTACGGCGGGTCGGCGAAGACCACGTCGTACGGCTCGCCGTCCGGCCCGGCCGCCAGCACCGTCGCCACCTTGCCGGTGACCAGCCGGGCCGCCGGACCGGCGCGCAGGGCCGCCACGTTCTCCCGGATCACCCGGGCGGCGCGGGGGTCGGACTCGACCAGCAGCACGTGCCCGGCACCCCGGGAGAACGCCTCCAGCCCGACCGCGCCGGAGCCGGCGTACAGGTCGGCGAAGCGGGCGCCGTCGAGATCGACCGTGGCCTGGATGGCGCTGAACAGCGCCTCCCGGACCCGGTCCGAGGTGGGCCGGGTGCCGGCGCCGGGGGGCGCGGCGATCCGCCGGCCACCGAGCGTCCCGGCCACGATCCGGGTCACCGTTTCCTCCTGCTCATGCCCGCGACGCTACGCGATGCGCCGCGGACCCGGTCGGGACGGCACGGATCCGAGAGGCCGGCCAGCCGGCGCGGACGCGGGCGACCTGAGCAGCCCCGACGGCACGACATCCACCGTGGAGGCGGCGCTGGTGGACCGTCCCCAGTGACCGGAGCGACACCATCAGTTCATCAAAGATCACGAATCAATTACATTGCCGGGTGGCAATGATCTGAACTCCCCTCATTAACCACCCATCAGTACAGTCTCCCCCTGTCCCCGCTTTCGCCGCGGGAACACCACAGCGTCGCGCGACGCGCCGGTGAGCAGGTGACTCCCCGGTCACGATGTCTCCCGGCCTCCCGCCACGCGATCCGTACCCCCCTCACCAGGAGCAGGCGTGAACCCTCCCAAGTCTCCGATCCGGCGCCTCGCGGCCATCGCCGCGGGCGCGCTGATCGGCCTCGCTGGCGTCGTGACCTTCGCCGCACCCGCCAGCGCCCACCACAGCGAGATCAAAGTCAAGGCCGACTGTGACACCGCCACCGGCGAGTGGGTGGCCACCTGGACCGTGAACAGCTTCGCCCCGCGCGGCGTCGACAACTACAAGTTCACCGAGGTCTCCGCTAAGACGTACGTCGGCAAGACCGCCAGCGACGCCGCCATCGACGGGATCGCGGTGACCGAGGGCAAGGAATACCCGCACGCCGTCAGCGACGCGATCACCGCCACGCAGCGCCTGGACGCGAAGACCACCAAGGCCACCCTGTCGGTGCGGGCCATGTGGGACAACGGGTTCGTGGACGACAAGCTGCGCTCGAAGTCGATCGAGTTCAGTGGCACCTGCGCCAAGGAGCAGCCCCCGGTGCCGGCGACCCCCAAGCCGACCGCCAGCGTGGCCGCCGACTGTGACGGCGACGTCGTGGTGAAGCTCGAGAACGGCAAGGACGCCACCGCCCCGGCGAAGTTCACCATCACCGGTGCCGGCGACTTCAGCGAGAAGGTCACCGTCACGGCCGGCGAGAGCAAGTCGGTGAAGGTGCCCGCCAAGAACGCCACCGCCATCAAGGTGGTCGCCAAGGGCGTGGACAAGCCGCTGTTCGAGGGCACGCCCGCCGCCGCTGAGAACTGCGTCGAGCCGGGCGAGCCGGCCGGCAGCTACAAGTCGACCTGCACCGAGCTGATCTTCGACATCGCCAACCCGGCGGATGGCAAGACGGTCACCATCACCTTCACCCCGAACAAGGGTGAGGCCCAGACGCTGACCGTCGAGCCGGGCAAGAGCGGCACCGTCACCTTCCCGGCCCAGGAGGGCCTGACCGTGACGCCGTCCGCCGAGGGCCTCGACGACACCACCCCGATCGCCTGGGAGAAGCCGGCCGACTGCGCCCCCGGTCAGGGTGGCGGCAAGGACGAGCCGGCCCTGCCGCTGACCGGTGCCGCCACCGGCGGCATCATCGCCGGCGCGGCGGTCCTGCTGGCCGCTGGCGTGGCGCTGTTCATGGTGGCCCGTCGTCGTCGGGTTCGCTTCACCGCCTGAGATAACCCGCTCTGACACCTGAGGGCGCGTCGACCACCCGGTCGGCGCGCCCTCAGCCATGTCAGCGCGCCCTCAGCCATGCTGCAGCCCGCGTGATCGACTCGACTTCAGTGAAACCGGGGTGTCCCCGTCGGCGGGACACCCCGGTTTCATGACATCGGAGTGGATCACGCGCGCAGGGCGATCAGCCCTTCTCCAGGTACTCCGCGCGGTCCTCGTCCACCAGTGCGGCCACCGAGGCGGCCAGCGCCGGGCTGCGGGTCAGCTCCGGGTCGGCCTCGATCAGGGTGATCGCCTCGGCGCGGGCGTCGCGGATCAGATCGGCGTCGCGGCGCAGCGACAGCAACCGCAGGTGCGAGCGGTGCCCGGACTGGGTGGCACCCAGCACGTCGCCCTCGCGGCGCTGCTCCAGATCGAGTTCGGCGAGCTTGAAACCGTCGCTCGTGGACGCCACCGCGTCCAACCGCTCCCGCGCCGACGAACCCTCGGCCGCCTCGCTGACCAGCAGGCAGAGCCCGGCGGCGGCGCCCCGGCCGACCCGACCCCGCAACTGGTGCAGCTGGGAGACACCGAACCGGTCGGCGTCCAGCACGATCATCACGGTCGCGTTCGGCACATCCACGCCGACCTCGATCACGGTGGTCGCCACCAGCACGTCCAGGTCGCCGGCCGCGAAGGAACGCATCACCGCGTCCTTCTCGTCGGCCGGCAGGCGACCGTGCAGCACCCCGATCCGCAGGCCGTTCAACGGCCCCTCGGCCAGCAGCGGAGCCACCTCGGTCACCGCCAGCGGCGGCCGTCGGCCGTTGTCGTCCTCGGGTGGCGGTTCCTCGTCGGACACCGGCCCGTCTCCGATACGTGGGCACACCACGTACGCCTGGTGGCCGGCGGCCACCTCCTCGCGCAACCGACGCCAGGCCCGGTCCAGGTAGGCCGGCTTCTCGGCGGCCGGCACCACGTGCGACGCGATCGGCGACCGCCCCCGGGGCAGCTGGGAGAGCGTGGAGACCTCCAGATCGCCGTAGACGGTCATCGCCACCGTGCGCGGGATCGGGGTGGCCGTCATCACCAGCACGTGCGGCGGTTGGTCGGCCTTGGCCCGCAGGGCGTCACGCTGCTCCACGCCGAAGCGGTGCTGCTCGTCGACGACCACCAGGCCGAGGTCGGCGAAGTCGACCCCCTCGTAGAGAAGAGCGTGGGTGCCGAGCACGATGCCGGCGGCACCGCTGGCCACCTCGCCGAGCGCCCGGCGGCGGGCCGCCGCGCCCAGCGAGCCGGTGACCAGCTCGACCCGTGTGGCGTGCTCGGCGGAGCCCAGCTCACCGGCCTGCCCGAGCGGCCCGAGCAGGTCGAGCATGCCGCGGTGGTGTTGGGCGGCGAGCACCTCGGTGGGTGCCAGCAGCGCGGCCTGCCCGCCCGCGTCGACCACCTGGAGCATCGCCCGCAGCGCCACCACCGTCTTGCCCGAGCCCACCTCGCCCTGCAACAGGCGGTGCATGGGGTGCGGGGTGCCCAGATCCGCCGCGATCTCCACACCCACCTCACGCTGGCCGGCGGTCAGCTCGTACGGGAGTCGGGCGTCGAAGGCTTCCAGCAGCCCACCCGGACGCGGCGGTCGGGGCCGGGCCGGCCAGTCGGCGGCCCGGTGCTTGCGCTGCACCAGGGTCACCTGGACGGCGAAGGCCTCGTCCCACTTGAGTCGCCGCCGCGCCTGGTGCAGCGCCTCCTTGCTGGACGGCCGGTGGATCTCGGTCAGCGCGGCGCCCAGCCCGACGAGTTTGCGGCTGGCCCGCACGGCGTTCGGCAGCGGGTCGTCCGGCGGGGTGAACGTGTCCAGTACGACGCGCACGCAGCGCGCGATCACCCAGGTCGGCACGGCCGCGGCGGCCGGGTAGACGGGGATCAGCGCCCCGGCGAACTCCTCGATGTCGTCGCTGACCGCCGCTTCGCCCTCGCCGCCCTCGCCGAGCAGCACGTACTCCGGGCCGTTGAGCTGCCGTTTGCTCCGGAACTCGGTGACCTTGCCGGCGAACAGGCCCCACCGGCCGGGGCGCAGCTCCCGCTCGCGCCACGCCTGGTTGCCGAAGAAGGTCAACGTCAGCACCCCGCCGGAGCCGTCGCCGACGGTCACCTCCAGCAGGTTGCCGCGCCGCTGACGCATCGGGCGTACGGCGGTGCGCTGCACCTGGGCCAGCACGGTGACCTGCTCACCGACGTCCAGGGAGCGGATATCGGTGTGCTCACCACGCTCGTCGTAGCGACGCGGGAAGTGGTAGACCAGGTCACCCGCGGTGTGCAGGTCGAGATGCGAGGCCAACGCCTTGGCTGTCTTGTCCCCGACCAGTTTCTTCAGCGGAGTGTCCACCGTGGCTGGTTCGCTCATTCGATCCCTACCAGGAGCGGATAAAACGGCTGGCCGCCCGGGTACGCGTGCACCTCGACGAACGGCCAACGTCGCGCGACGTGCGCGCGGACGGCGTCGCTGAGCCCGGCCGGAGCGTCCGCCCCGGTCAGCAGGGTGACCATCTCGCCACCACCACCGAGCATCCGGTCGACCACGGCCGCGCAGGTGTCGGTGAGGTCGGTGCCGATCAGGTGCACCTCCCCCTCCACCAGAGCCAGCACGTCACCGGGACGGCACGGGCCGGCCACGGTCAGCGCCTCCCGGCTGGCGTGGCAGACCTCGGCGTAACGGCAGGCCCCAGCCGCCTCGGCCATCGCGATGACGTCGTCCTCGAAGCGGCGGGCACCGTCGCGGACCGCGAGGGCGGCCAGCGCCTGCACGGGCGAGCGGGTCGGCACCACGCTCACCTTGATGCCGTACTGATGGGCCTCGCGGGCGGCGGCGCTCGCCACCGCCTCGGTGTTGGCGTCGTTGGGCAGCACCACCACCCGGGCCGCTCCGGTGCTGCGCACGGCGTCCAGCAACTCGCCAGTGGACGGGTTGCCCGGCACCACTGTGGCGCCCTCCGTGGTGAACAGGTCGGCGATGCCGCCACCGCTGGCCACCACCACCGCGGCCCGACCGGCCACCATCGGGCCGGGGGGCGGCTCCGGCTGGTCGGCGAAGCGCGTCACCGAGATCCGGTACGGGCGGCCGGCGGCGACACCGGCCTCGACCGCAGCGCCCACGTCGTTGACGTGCACGTGCACGTTCCAGGTGCCTTCCGGCTCACGCCCGTCGCCGACGACGACCAACGAATCGCCCAACGCGTCCAGTGCCCGCCGTAACCCGGCGACCGCCTCGGCTCGGGCGTCGAGCAGGAACTGCACCTCGTACGCGTACTCGTCGGAACCGGTCTCCCGGGCGACGGTGGCCGCCGGGCGGGCGGAGCGCGGCGTCGGCGCGGGCCGGGCCGTGCTCTCCCCGGTCAGCACCTCGACCAGGGCGTCGAGCAGCACGCAGAGCCCTCGGCCACCGGCGTCGACAACGCCCGCGCGGGCCAGCGCCGGTAGTTGCTCCGGGGTCCGGGCGAGCGCCTCGGTCGCCGCCCGGGCCGCGACGGCGGCCACCGCCGGCAGGTCGTCGCTCTCCGCGCCCTCGGCGGCGGAGGCGGCTGCCGCGACCACGGTGAGCAGGGTGCCCTCGACCGGCCGGGAGACCGCGGTGTACGCGGCGGCGGTGCCGGACCGCAGCGCGGCGGCGAACTCCCGGCCCCGCACCGCCGTCATTCCGGCGACCTCGTCGGCGACGCCCCGCAGGATCTGCGAGACGATCACCCCGGAGTTGCCCCGCGCGCCGAGCAGCGCACCCTGGGCCATCAGCCGTAGCGCGTGCCCGTGCGCGGTCGGCCCACTGTCGGGCAGAGTGTCCAGATCCATGGCGAGGGCCTGCTGGGCCGAGGTGAGGGTGAGCACCAGGTTGGTGCCGGTGTCGCCGTCGGGCACCGGATAGACGTTGAGCTGGTCGATCTCACCCTGGTGGCGCTTCAGCGCGGCCAACCCGCTCGCGCACCAACGGCGCACCGCGGCGGCGTCGAGGGTGTCCAGCACGGCCAGAAGCCTACTGGCGCGCACCGACACGCGCCGGGCTCGTCCGCCGTGTCCGGTTGCCCCGCACGCGGCACGCCCGTCCCCCCTGGCCCGGACGGACGGGATCGGCCCTCCAGGTACAGTTGCCGCGGGAACCACCCCCCGTCACCCCGGCGGGCCGACCACCGCCCACCGGCGGAGGGGCGGCTGATCACCGGGCCAGGGCGGTTGGTCACCTCGGCGGGACATCGGGTAGGCTGACGCGGTTGCCCGTGCAGCACCTCTGCCGGCAACCTCATGAACGTTTCAATCCCAGGAGTATCCCGTGGCTAGCGTGTGCGACGTCTGTGGCAAGGGGCCGGGCTTCGGCCACAACGTGCCCTGGTCCAAGAAGAAGACCAACCGCCGCTGGAACCCGAACATCCAGTCGGTGCGCACCCCGGCCGGTGGCGGCAACACCAAGAAGCTGCAGGTCTGCACCTCGTGCATCAAGGCCGGCAAGGTCACCCGCGCCTGACGCGGTAGCACCCACCTTCTCGTTCGGCTCAGCCGGCGGACCTGCGGGTCCGCCGGCTCTGTCGTGTCCGCGGCAGGCGGCTCAGAGGGTGCGGCCGAAGGAGAGGCAGCCCTCCGCGTCCTTGTAGAAGCCGAAGTTCGGAATCCGCTCGTATCCGGCGGCGCCGTACATGGCGATCGCCTCGGGCTGCTTGTCGCCGCACTCCAGCACCACCCGCTTGCGGCCCTGCTCACGCGCCGAGCGTTCGACGGCCGCCAGCACCGTGCGGGCCACCCCCCGCCCCCGCGCCGCCGGTGCCGTGTACATCCGCTTCAGCTCCGCCGCGTCCGCGCCGTGGCTACGCCAGCCACCGCAGCCGACCGGCTCACCGGCCAGGTACGCGACGAGGAACGCGCCATCGGGCGGCTCGAACTCGGTGGCGTCCACCGGGGTGTCGTCGCCGGAGCCGCCGTAGCGGGCCCCGAGCTCGGCCAGTGCGGCTCGGATCAGCTGCTGCGCCACCGGCGCGTCGAACCGCACCGTCCGGATCTCGATCTCACTCACGGTGTCCAGATTACGGCCGCGCGCGGGGCTCACCGGAAGTGGTCCCAGCCGGGCGGGCCGTCGTAGGCGACGCCGTCGACGGTCACGCCGGCACCGTCCGTGACCTGGCCGATCGGCCGCCAGCCCGGCGGCAGCGCCACCGCCGGGGGGAAGGTCGCGGCCAGCGCGTGGTCCTCCCCACCGGCGAGGATCCAGGTGTACGGGTCGACGCCGAGTGCCTGTGCCGCGTCGGCCATCTGCCGGGGCACCTCGAACGCGTCCCGGCGCACGTCGATCGCGACGCCGCTGGCGGACGAGACGTGCCCGAGGTCGGCGAGGAGCCCGTCCGACACGTCGATCATGGAGGTGGCGCCGAGCTGGGCGGCCTGCGGGCCGGCCGCGTACGGCACCTCCGGTCGCCGGTACGCCTCGACCAGCAGTCGGGGGGTCCGGAAGCCCCGGGAGAGCACGGTCAGCCCGGCTGCCGCGTGGCCGGTGCGCCCGGCCAGGGCGAGCACGTCCCCGGGTCGGGCGCCCGATCGCAGCACCGGCGGGCGGCCCGCCAGGTCGCCCAGCGCGGTGACCGCGACGGTCAGCGTGGGGCTGGCGGACATGTCCCCACCGACGACGCTCGCGCCCACCGACGATGCCTCCGCCGAGAGCCCGTCGGCCAACTCCTCCGCCCAGGCGGTCTCCAGGTCCGCCGGCATGCAGAGGGCGACCAGCAGGGCGGTCGGCGTGGCGCCCATCGCGGCGATGTCCGCCAGGTTGGCCGCCGCCGCCTTGTGCCCCACGTCACGCGCCGAGCACCAGTCCCGTCGGAAGTGCCGCCCGTCGACCAACACGTCGGTCGAGGCGGCCACCCGGCCGTCCGGCGCGGCCACCACCGCCGCGTCATCGCCCGGGCCGAGCAGGGTCGTCGGCCCGTACGACAGCCGGGCGGTGATCTTCCCGATCAGCCCGAACTCTCCGATCTCGGACACACCGCCGCCACTGTGGGCGTTCCGCCCGTGCTGCCCGGCTCCGCCGTGCTCGCTCACTGCTGCTCCTTGACCACCGATAGGGATCAGACCTGGTCCGTAAGGTAGTTTCACCCTTCGGGCCGCTCCCGGGCGGCGACGGACGGAGGTCGAGTCGTGGTACAGGCGTACATCCTCATCCAGACCGAGGTCGGCCGCGCACGTGACGTGGCGGGTCTCATCGCGGACATTGCCGGCGTGGTACGCGTCGATGCCGTCACCGGGCCGTACGACGTGGTCGTGCTCACCGAGGCGAACACCGTCGACGAGCTCGGCAAACTCATTGTCAGCAAGGTGCAGATGGTGCCGGGCATCACTCGCACCCTCACGTGTTCGGTGGTGCGGCTGTAAGTGGACGAGTTGACGACCTCCTCCTCTGCTCCCGACGGCGACGCGGCGCGCGACACCACGCGCGACCCGGCCGACGGCACGCCCGAGCCGGCTGACGGTAACCGCGAGTCGACCGATCCCGCCGCCGCCGCGCCGGCCGGGCGCGATCGGACCATGCGGGGTGCCGCGCTGCTCGCCACGGCGATCGCGCTGCCGATCACGCTGCTGGTGGCCGTGCTGGCCTTCACCAAGCTCAGTCCGAACACGCCGGCCGCCGCGCCGACACCCTCCGCTTCCGCCAGCCGGGCGCAGTCCACCGCCCCGGTCGAGATGGCCGCCCCGGCGTTGGCCGCCCGCCCGGCCACGGTCTGCCGGGCCCTGCTCTCCCAACTCCCGGCGAGCATCCGCGACCTGGCCCAGCGACCGGTCACCGCCGGCCCGGAGCAGAACGCCGCGTACGGGGACCCGGCGCTCACCGTGGCCTGCGGAGGCACCGAGCCGACCTTCCCCAGCACCGACGAGGTCTGGACGGTCAACCGGGTCTGCTGGCACCTGGCCGAGCAGGCCGACGCCGCGATCCTCTCCACGGTCGACCGGGAGACGGCGATCACCGTGCGCGTTCCGCGCTCGTACGAGCAGCCGTTGCAGTGGCTGCCGACCATCTCCAGCACGATCGTGGCGAGCGTGCCCTCCGGCGGCACCATCCCGTCCGGCTGCCAGCACTGAATCAGCACCGACCCCGCCCGCGCCAGTCAGCCAGCGCGGGCGGGTGTCGGCAGGCTCAGTGCAGGCCGACGCCGCGGTGCTGGGCGGTACGAATCAGGCGGTTGACCAGCTTCGGGTACTCCAGGCCGGAGGCCGCCCACATCCGCGGGAACATCGACGTCGGCGTGAAGCCGGGCATCGTGTTGATCTCGTTGAGGTAGACGTCCAGCTCGGGGGTGACGAAGAAGTCGGCCCGGGCCAGACCAGCGCAGTCCAACGCGGTGAACGCGCGGACGGCGTAGTCCTGCACCTGGCGGGTCACCCGCTCCGGCAGGTTGGCCGGAATGTCGTACTCGCAGGAGTCGTCGAGGTACTTCGCCTCGAAGTCGTAGAAGTCGTGGTCGGTGACGACCCGCACCTCGGCCAGCACGGACGCCTCGGGCGCGCCTCCGGCTTCGCCCTCCAGCACACCGCACTCGATCTCGCGGCCGACGATCGCGGCCTCGATGATGACCTTCGGGTCGAACTGCCGGGCGGCGGCGACGGCCGCGTCCAGGTGCGCCCAGTCGGTGACCTTGCTGACGCCGAACGACGACCCGGCCCGGGACGGCTTGACGAAGACCGGCAGACCGAGCCGCTCCTTGTCCTGCTCGCTGAGCGTCATCCCGTTGCGCAGCACGGCGTACGAGCCGACCGGGATGCCCTCGACGGCACAGAGCTTCTTGGTGAACTCCTTGTCCATGGCGGCCGCGGAGGCGAACACGTTCGCCCCGACGTAGGGGATGCCGGCCATCTCCAGCATTCCCTGGATGGTGCCGTCCTCGCCGTACGCGCCGTGCAGCACCGGGAAGACCACGTCCACGTCGGCCAACACCCGGGGACCCTCGGTCGGGTCGAGCACCATCAGTCCGTTGCCGGTGGGATCGGCGCGCAGCACGATGTCGTCGCCGGAGTCGGCGGTGATCTCCGGCAGCTGACGGGCGTTGATCGCGAGCTGGGCGGGATCTCCGTTGGTCAGCACCCACTGCCCGGCCCGGGTGATACCCACCGGCACCACCTCGTACTCGTCCGGGTCGAGAGCACCGAACACGCTGCCGGCGCTGACACAGGAGATGCCGTGCTCCGGGCTGCGGCCGCCGAAGACGATCGCCACGCGGGTCTTGCCTGGGGTGGTCACTCCGGTCACCTCTTCGTACGCGACTGCGGCTGGTCGTGCTCGCCGGTGGCGCTCACCCGGTTGACCTTACTGTGCGTGGCGACAGGGCGAGGCGATACCCGGCGAGCCGCAGCGCGACACGGCAATCGGTCAACAGAGGTTATACGGTACGTGATCGGACGGTAGCGGCGTCGCAGACCGCTGACCTGGGCGTTCGCTCAGTCCCGGGAGTGGCGGCGACCGACCGCGATCACCTTCACCCGCTGCCGGCCGGCCCGCACCATGCCCAGCGCCATGAACGCCCCGGCGATGCGGTCCGCGGCCTCCCGGCTGCTGGCGCCGACGACCTGCCGGCGTCGTTCCGGCGCGATGCGCTCGTTGCGGTTGACGCCCTCGGCGGGGCGCACGTCGGTGAGCACCACGAGGAAGCGGGTCATCGCGCGCCGCCCAAGGGTGTGGCGGGGGGCTCCGGACGGGTTCGCACGTCGTCTCCTTCCGGCAGGCCGGGATGGTGGGGCGGCACGCGACGATCGGGTACGGGGGAGAAACCCGATCGCCGCGCGCCCCATCCCCTCCGGTCGCTCACCACCACCGTCGCCACGACAACCGGCGGTGAGGACGCCATGACAGATTGACACGTGTACAGCCGTGAATGCAACTCTCATCGACGTTCTCTCATGCAGACGTTCCCGCAAATGTGTGCGACCATCGATGCATGGCCCCGAAGACCGCCCGTGCCCGCCGGCTCGGCATCGCCCTGCGCACCCACCGGGAAGCCGCGGGGCTGACGCTGGAGACCGCGGCGGATGAGATCAACAGCACCCGCAGCACCCTCTCCCGGTACGAGAACGCCCAGACCCTGATCAGCCCGGCCACCGTGCGCGCCCTGCTCACGTCGTACGGGGTGAGCGCCGAGGAGGTGGCCGCAGCGGTGCTACTCGCCAAGGACGCCCGCAAGCCGGGCTGGTGGGTGTCGTACTCCTACCTGCTGGATCCCCGCACCATCGACTTCATCGCGCTGGAGGCCGAGGCGACCGCCATCGCCAACTTCGAGCCCTCGGTCGTGCCCGGCCTCCTGCAGACCGCGGACTACGTCCGTGGCGTGATGCGCGGCGGGCCGCACACCCTCGGCGACGACCTGGTGGAGCAGCGGGTCAAGGTCCGGCTCGACCGGCAACAGCGGCTCACCGGCGACAACCCGCCCATCTTCGACGCGATCATCGACGAGGGCGCGCTGCTCCGCCCGGTCGGTGAGCAGTCGGTGATGAACGGACAACTGCGGCACCTGGTCAAGATGGCCGAGCTGCCGAACATCAGCGTCCAGGTGATCCCGCTCTCCGCCGGCTACCACCGGGGCACCCGGGGCTCCCTGCACATCCTCGAATTCGCCGACCCGGAGGACCCGATCATCGCCTCGGTGGAGACCGTCGCAGGTCAGATGATCCTCGACCGCGCCGGCGAGACGCGTACCTGCACCAAGATCATGGAACATCTCCGAAGCGTGGCGCTCAGCCCGGCGGACAGCCGCGAGATGCTCCTGTCAGTCCTGAAGGGACGGTAGGACCGATGACACCGACGATCACAAAGGCCCTGGCCGCTGCGCCGTGGCGCAAGAGCAGCCGCAGCGGCGACGAGGGCGCCTGCGTGGAGGTTGCCGCGATCCCACGGCTCGTGGCCGTCCGCGACTCCAAGGACCCGGCCGGCCCGGCCCTGCTGTTCCCCACGGCGGCCTGGGCCGCCTTCGCCCAGGCGCCACCCCGACGCTGACCAGACGTGCCAGGCCGGTGCGGGTCCAGGCTCGCGCCGGCTCAGGCCACCAGCGGAGAGGGCTCCGCAACGGCGCGTAGCGTCTCCAGCGCGGCAATCGCGACACCTCGGGCGCCGGCCATGTCCCGGTCCGGCACCAACGCGAAGGTGGCCACCGCCGCCTGCTCCTCGCGCAGCACGGTGTGCTCCCGCACCGTCGCCAGGAACCAGTCGCGGAACTCCGGTGCCGCCTCCACCACACCGCCGCCCACGAAGTACGCGTGCGGGTCGGTGAAGTTCGCGGCGACGGTGAACAGCCGACCCAACGCCATCGCCTGCTGGGTGAAGAGGTCCCGCGCGAGGGCGTCCGCGCGCTCCCCGTACCCCCGGACCAGCTTCGCCGCCCGGGCGAGCGGTTCGGCGGCGAGCGGGTGGTCGGGGTACCGGGTCAGCCAGTACGGCAGCAGGTTGCGCTCGATGCCGGTCAGCGAGGCGACGCTCTCCACGTCCCCGGTGAAGCCGCAGGCGCAGGTGGGCTCCGGCTGGCCCGGGCCGAGCAGCCCGCTCAGCGGGATGTGCACGTGGCCCAACTCCCCCGCCATGCCGGCCGCACCGGCGATCACCCGGCCGCTCTCGACCACACCGCCGCCGAGGCCGGTGCCGACGATCGCCGACACCGACGAGCGGTTCATCGCGTGGGTGCCGAAGTGCACGTGGTGGGCGTAGAGGGCGGCCGCGTTGCCGTCGTTGTGATAGATCACCGGCAGGCCGAGCCGCCGCTCCAGGGCCCCCCGCACGTCGAAGCCGCGCCAGGCCGGTTGGGCGAAGTTGGTGGACCCCCGCGACGAGATGACCCCCTCGGCGCTGGCCGGCCCGGGAGTGTCCAACCCGACCGCCTGGACCAGGTCACGCGGCACGCCCGTCTGCGCCAGGGCACCGTCCAGCGCCCGGGCCAACGCCTCGATCGCCGCCTCCGGCCCGGCCCCCACCTCGCTGGGGATCTCCAACAGCCCGTCCACCAGGAAGCGGCCGTCCACCGTCAGCACGGTGGCGTTGTTGCTGGTGCCGCCGTTGTCCAACCCGACGACCACCGGCACCCCTGCGCTGCCCACCGAAACCGCCTCCCGCCGTCATGAGTGTGAGCCGAGGCTAGTGCCAAGCCCTCCAACCCGCCATGCCCAGCCGCCCCGAGAGAGCCCCCGCCCACCGTGCACCGAAGCGCCCGACCCGCCCTCCCCCGCGTCGATCAAGGACTTGTGGTGGGGGACAAAAGACGCGCAGTGGCATCAATCAGGCACCACAACTCCTTGATCGACGCGGGTCAGGGGGTCGGGGGCGGGTGGGGGGTGGGGGGTGGGGGGTGGGTTTGGCGGGGTGGCGGGCGGTTATTGCGGTGGCGTCTCGGTTTTTGTCGTGGTGGACGGTTGGTTGCAGGCCGGCCTCGGTGAACGCGGCGCAGAGGGCGTCTACCTGGGTGGTGCCGGCCTCGACCACCAGGTGGCCGCCGGGCGCCAGCCAACCGGCCGCGTCGACGCCCACCCGGCGCAGCACGGAGAGCCCGTCCGGGCCGCCGTCGAGCGCCACCGGCGCCTCGTGCAGTCGCGCCTCTGGCGGCATGAGCGCGACCGCCTCGGTGGGCACGTACGGGGCGTTGGCGACCACCAGGTCAAGGCGGCCCCGCCACTGTTCGGGCAGCGGGGCGAAGAGGTCACCCTCGTACACCTCGACGTTCAGCCCGGCCACGTTGCGGCGCGCGCAGGCCACGGCCGCCGGGTCGAGGTCGGCGGCGGCCATCCAGCGGGGCGCGAGCCGGTGCGCCAACGCGACGGTGGTGGCCCCGGAGCCGCAGCAGAGGTCGACCACCGCCGGTGCCGTGCCGGTCACCTCGGCCGCGACCTCGACCAGCAGGCCGGTCCGGGCTCGCGGCACGAAGACACCCTCGTCGACGGCGATCCGCAGGCCGCAGAACTCGGCCCAGCCGAGCACGTACTCCAACGGTTCGCCGGCCACCCGGCGGTCGGCCAGCTCGACCAGGGCCGCCGGGGTGTCCGCGGCGGCCAGTAGCAGATCGGCCTCGTCCTCGGCGTAGACGCAGCCGGCGCCGCGCAGCCGGCTCACGAGGGCGGCGTGGTCGGTGGGGAACGGTGTTGCCATGGGAAACCTCCGGGAACGCTTGCCGGCGCTCCCGAGGCCGCTATCGCGGCAGGAAAACGGGAGGACGTGCCGGTCCGGTCTGTGGGCGGATCGGACTCACCTCCTCCGGTCGGGGCCGCCGGTGCGACCGGCGTCACCCTAACTCAGGCTGGCCCGGCGGCGTCGAGCGCGGCGGCGATGTCGGCCACCAGGTCGGCGGTGTCCTCGACGCCGCAGGAGAGCCGGACGAAGCCGGGAGCGGTGTCGTCGCCCCACTGCGCCCGCCGGTCCGCCGTGGTGTGCAGGCCGCCGAAGGAGGTCGCCGCGGCCACCAGCCGGGCAGCCGAGATGAACCGGCCCACCCGGTCGGCGTCGCCCAGGTCGAACGAGAGCACCCCCGGAATCCGCTGCATCTGCGCCGAGGCCACCCGGTACGCGGGGTCCTCGGCTCGCCCCGGCCAGCGCAGGCCGGTCACGTCCGACCGGCCGGCGAGCAGGTCGGCGACGGCGGCGGCGTTCGCGCTCTGCCGCGCCAGCCGCAGGTCGAGAGTGGCCAGTGACCGGTGGGCCAGCCAGGCGTCGAACGCACCCGGGACCGCCCCGGTGGTGGTACGCCAGGTCGTCACCGCGTCGATCAGCTCGGCGGACCGGGTGGCCAGGTAGCCCAGCAGCAGATCGGAGTGGCCGGTGAGCGCCTTCGTGCCGGAGGCGACCACCAGGTCGGCGCCGAGGTCCAGCGGGCGCTGACCGAGCGGGGTGGCCGTGGTGTTGTCCACCGCGAGCAGCGCCCCGGCGGCGTGCGCGCGCTCGGCCAGGGCCGCCACGTCGACCACGTCGAGGCCCGGGTTGGCGGGCGTCTCCACCAGCACCAGCCGGACGCCCTCGAACGACGGGTACGGCCCGACGGTCGGCGCGAAGAGCACCCGGACGCCGATGGCCTCCAGCACGTCGGTGGCGAACGCCCGGACCGGGAAGTATCCGTCGGTGGGGAGCACCACGGTGTCCCCCGGCCGCAGCAGGGTGAGCAGCAGGCCGGTGATGGCCGCCTGACCGGTCGCGAAGACCCGGCAGTCGCCGCCCTCCAACTCGCCGACCGCCGTTTCCAGCAGCCGCCGGGTCGGGTTGTCGGGGCGACCGTAGCCGTTCGGCGACCCGCTCGGGCCCTCGTACGGGTCGAGGTGGTACGGCGCGGCGAAGACCGGCCCCGGCAGGAACGGGTCCCCCGGTGCCGGCTCGGGCAGGCCAGCGCGTACGCAGCGGGTGCCGTCTCCCCACTCGCTCATCGGTTTCCTCACTCGTACGACTCGGGTTTGGCGGTGCGGCTCATCAGGGTCTCCACGGCGAGGCGCGGGTCCATCCCCTCGTGGCAGATCCGCTCGACGTGCTCGGTGATCGGCATCTCCACGCCGTGCGCCCGGGACAGGTCGCGGATCGCCAGGCAGCTCTTCACGCCCTCGGCGGTCTGCCGGGTGGCGGCCTGGGCCTGCTCCAGCGTCTCACCCCGACCCAGGTGCTCGCCGAAGGTGCGGTTGCGGGCCAGTGGGGACGAGCAGGAGGCGACCAGGTCACCCATGCCCGCGAGGCCGGCGAAGGTGATCGGGTCCGCGCCGAGCGCCACGCCCAGCCGCGCCGTCTCGGCCAGCCCACGGGTCATCAGCATGGCCCGGGTGTTGTCGCCGAAACCCATCGCGGTGGCGATGCCGTACGACAGGGCGATCACGTTCTTGACCGCCCCGCCCAGCTCACAGCCGATCACGTCGTCGTTGGTGTAGGGGCGCAGGTACGGCGTCCGGATCGACGACTGGACGAGCGTGGCGCGGGCGCTGTTCGTGCCGGCGACAACGGTCGCGGCGGGCTGCTCGGCGGCGATCTCCGGGGCCAGGTTCGGACCGGACACGACGACCACCCGGTCCGCGGCGACCCCGGCGGTCTCCACGATGACCTCGCTCATCCGCTTGGTGGTGCCCAGCTCGATGCCCTTCATCAGCGACACCAGGGTGGAGTCCGGGTGCAGGTACCCGGCCCATTGGGCGAGGTTGCCGCGCAGGGTCTGCGACGGCACGGCCAGCACCACCACCTCGGCGCCGGTGATCGCCTCGGCGGCGTCGGCGGTGGCGGTGACGCGGGCCGGCAGCACCAGGTCGGGCAGGTACTCCGGATTGCGGCGCTCGGTCCGGATGCTCTCGGCGACCGGCGCGCGGCGGGCCCACACCGTCACGTCCCGCCCCGCGTCGGCGAGGATCTTGGCGAACGCGGTGCCCCAGGAACCGGCACCGAGCACCGCGACGTGACCGCTCATGCCACCGCTCCGCTTCGCTTCGCGGCGGCCTGAACGGCACCGCTGCTGAGCCCGACGATTCGCTCGCTCATGCCGCGTCGTTCCGTTGCTCGCGGGCGACGACGGACCGGGCCGGTCGCTCCCACAGTGGCGGCGGGGTACCGCCACGGATCTCGGCGAGCATGTCCCGCAGCCGCAACATGATGGTGTCCGTCATCTCCTCGAGGGTGGCCCGGGTCGGCTGGGCGTTCGCCCACCGGCTCAGGTCGATCGGCTCCCCGGCGGCAACTGTCACCGGGATCCGGGGGCGCAGGCTGACACGGGCCGTCCGCGGGTCGAAGATCCGTTCCGGCCCCCACATCACCACCGGCACGACCGGAGCGCCGGTGGCCAGGGCCAGTCGGGCCGCGCCGGTCTTGGCCTTCATCGGCCAGAGGTCCGGCTGTCGCGTGGTGGTTCCCTCAGGGTAGATCACGACCGCGCCGCCCTCGTTGAGCGCGTTGATCAGTGCGTCCAGCGAGCGGACGGCCTCCACGGTGCCCCGCTCGACCGGGATCTGCCGGCACCGGTGCAGGATCCAGCCGACCACCGGCACCCGGAACACGCTGGCCTTGCCCAGGTACTGCGGCCAGCGTCCGGAGTCGTAGATGAAGTGCGCGGAGACCAGCGGGTCGGCGTGGGAGATGTGGTTCGCCACGATGATCATTCCGCCGTCGCGGCGGAGATGCTCCTGACCGCGCCAGGTACGCCGGGTCCAGACCGACATCACCGGCTTCACCAGCCCCACGGCGAACCGTTGCCAGAACCCCAGCCTCCGCCGTGCCACTGCGCCTCCTCGTCGTGCCCCAAACCCCGCCGCGCCATCCCACCCGCGACACCCGCAGCGGAAATCATGCCTGCTCGCCCCCGGTACGGCCAGCGAGGGGCCCGTCGTCCGGCTGGCAGGATTGCGGGCGTGAGTCAGCCGAGGTGGGCCGTGGTGGTGCCGGTGAAGCAGCTGGCCGTGGCCAAGAGCCGGCTGCGGGGCGCGCTGCCCGGCGTACCGCATGAGGAGTTGGCGCTGGCCCTGGCGGCCGACACGTTCCGCGCGGTGCTGGCCTGCCCGGCGGTCGCCGAGGCCCTGGTGGTGACCGACGACGCCCGGGTGGCGGCGGCGGCGCGGGCCGCCGGCGCCCGGGTGCTGCCGGACGAGCCGAACGCCGGCCTGAACGCCGCGTTCCGGCACGGGGCGGCCGGGGCCGGCGCCGGATGGGTGGCCGGAATCACCGCGGATGTGCCGGCGCTACGCCCGACTGAGTTGACCGAGGCGCTGCTCGCGGCGCAGCACGGCCGGCCCTCGGTACGCCGGTTCCTGCCGGACGCGCCCGGCGCGGGCACGGTGCTGCTCACCACCCCGCCGGGTGTGCCGCTGGATCCTCGTTTCGGGGTGGGCTCGGCGCTCGCGCACGCGGCCAGCGGGGCGCTGCCGCTCGACGGCGACTGGCCCAGCCTGCGCCGGGACGTGGACACCGCCGCGGACCTGGCCACCGCCGTCCGGCTCGGGCTGGGGCCGCGCACGGCCGCCCTGCTCGCCGCCGCTCGCCCCGCCCGCGCCACCGGCTGAGCCGCCCGGCCCGCGCCACGGGCGGAGCCTCCGGGTGTACGGTGCCAGCATGCAGGGCACGGTGGCCAGCTTTGACGCGGCGACGCGCAGCGGCGTCCTGCTGCTCGACGACGGCACCGAGATGCGCTTCCCGGCCCGGGCCTTCGACGCCTCCGGGCTGCGGCTTCTCCGGCTCGGCCAGCGGGTTCGCATCGACACCGATCCCGACGGCGAGGTCGTCCGGGTGACATTGCCGACCATGATCTGACCTGGCGAGCCCAAGTTCATTTTGCGTTTACCGTAATCAGGTGATTATGAGCGGGTGAGCACCCCTCGCGAGCAACCGGCTCGACCGCCCGCCGCCGACCTGCGCAACGGCTCTCCCGCGCGCGGCACCGATGGGCGGTTCCGCCCGTCCCGCGCCGAACGTGCCGGTGCCGCCCGCGCCGACACGCTCGCCGACGATCCCGGTGCCGCCTCCTCCGGGCTGGACGAGGTGCTCGACCCCGCGCCGACGATCGAGGCGGACGGCCCGGCCGCCGGTGATGACGTGCACCCGGCCCTGCCCGGCGACCTGCCGACCAGCGCCATGGAGGACGACGAGCCCCCGGTGGCCCCACCGCTGCCGGAGGACCGGTTCCTCAACCGGGAGCTGTCCTGGCTCGACTTCAACGCCCGGGTGCTCGCCCTGGCCGAGGACCAGCGCACCCCGCTGCTGGAACGGGCCAAGTTCCTGGCCATCTTCGCCAGCAATCTCGACGAGTTCTACATGGTGCGCGTCGCCGGGCTGAAGCGGCGGCTCTCCGCCGGCCTGCCGGTCCGCGGCGGCGACCGGCTGCCCCTGCGTACGCAGTTGGAGATGATCGCCGAGCGGACCGCCGCGTTGGTCGCCCGGCACGCCGCCTGTTTCGTCGACGACGTGCTCCCCAAGCTCGCCGACGAGCGCATCCGCATCCTGCGCTGGGCAGAGTTGGGCGACGGCGAGCGGGAGCGGCTGCGCACCTACTTCCGGGAGTACATCTTCCCGGTGCTGACGCCACTCGCGGTGGACCCGGCGCACCCGTTCCCGTACATCTCGGGGCGGTCGCTGAACCTGGCGGTGGCGGTTCGGGACCCCGACGGCGGTTCGGAACTGTTCGCCCGGGTGAAGGTGCCCAACAACGTTCCCCGTTTCGTCCGGGTGGACCGGGACCAGCCCGGCGTCCGGATGCTGCCGGTGGAGGACCTCATCTCGGTGCACCTGGGGCAGCTGTTCAGTGGCATGCAGGTGGTCGAGTGCCACCTGTTCCGGGTCACCCGCAACGCCGAGGTGGAGGTCGACGAGGACCGCGACGAGGATCTGCTCCAGGCCCTGGAGCGGGAGTTGGCCCGACGGCGGTTCGGTCCCCCGGTCCGCCTGGAGGTCGCCGCGTCGATCTCCGACCACATGTTGGATCTGCTCGTCCGCGAGCTGGACATGGACGACCAGGATGTCCTGCGGGTGCCCGGCCTGCTGGACCTGTCCGCGTTGTGGCAGGTCTACGGTGAGGCGGACCGGCCGGACCTGAAGGACCCGCCGTTCGTGCCGGCCACCCACCCCCGGCTGGCCGAGGGCGAGGTGCCGCGCAGCGTCTTCTCCACCCTGCGCGACGGGGACATCCTGGTGCACCACCCGTACCACTCGTTCGCCACCAGCGTGCAGCGCTTCATCGAGCAGGCCGCCGCCGACCCGAACGTGCTGGCCATCAAGCAGACCCTCTACCGGACCAGCGGCGACTCCCCCATCGTCGACGCGCTCGTCGACGCGGCCGCCGCCGGCAAGCAGGTGGTGGTGCTGGTGGAGGTGAAGGCCCGCTTCGACGAGGTCGCCAACATCGGCTGGGCCCGCACGCTGGAACGCGCCGGCTGCCACGTGGTGTACGGCCTGGTCGGCCTGAAGACGCACTGCAAGACCGCGCTGGTGGTCCGGCAGGAGGGCAACCAGATCCGTCGCTACTGCCACATCGGCACCGGCAACTACCACCCGAAGACCGCCCGACTGTACGAGGACTTCGGCATGCTCACCGCCGACCCGGAGATCGGCGCCGACCTCACCGACCTGTTCAACGTGCTCACCGGGTACAGCCGGCAGACCGCGTACCGGCGGTTGCTGGTCGCCCCGCAGGGCATTCGCAGCGGCCTCATCGAGCGCATCGAGCGGGAGATCTCGCACGTCCGCCTGGGCATGCCCGGCCTGGTCCAGTTCAAGGTCAACTCCCTGGTCGACGAGGGGGTGACCGACGCGCTGTACCGCGCCTCGCAGGCCGGCGTCCACGTCGACCTGCTCATCCGGGGCATGTGCACGCTGCGCCCCGGGGTGCCGGGGCTGTCGGAGAACATCCGGGTCCGCTCGATCCTCGGTCGGTTCCTGGAACACTCCCGGGTCTTCCGGTTCGGCAACAACGGCGAGGCCGAGTTCTGGATGGGCTCGGCCGACCTCATGCACCGCAACCTGGACCGGCGGGTGGAGGCGCTGGTGCAGGTGAGTGACCCGATCGCCCGCGCCGAACTGGACCAGGTGCTCACCGCCGCGATGAGCCCCGAAGTGGACGCGTTCGAGCTGGCCGGCGACGGCACCTGGACCCGGCGTGCCGGCGGTGACGCCACCGTCCAGGCCCATCTACAGGAACTGCTGCTGCGCCGCGTCGGTGGCACGGCCAGCTGACCGCGCAGCGCCTAGGCTGAGCTGATGGTCGAGGAGGAGCAGAAGTACGAGGTGGACGACACCTACGTGCTGCCGGACCTGGCCAGCGCAGCCCCGGCCGGAGGTCGGGTCCGGGCGCTACCACCGGTGACCCTTGTCGCCCGCTACCTCGACACCATCGACCTGCGGCTGGCCCGCGCCGGCGCCTCGCTGCGGCACCGCCGGGGTGACGAGCTGCCCTGGACGGTGAAACTCCCGACCGGGACGCCGGGCGTCCGGCACGAGATCTCCCGGCCCGGGCCGAAGGGGCAGCCGCCACCGGACCTGGTGGAGTTGGTCACCGTCCTGCACCGGGGGGCGCCGCTGGCCCCGGTGACGGTGGTCCGGACGGTGCGGCACGCGTACGAGGTGTGCGACTCAGCCGGCACGGTGCTCGCCGAGGTGGTCGACGACCGGGTGACCGTACGCGACGACGCCGGCACCACCACCGACACGTTCCGCGAGGTGGAGGTGGAGCTGAAGGCCGGCGACCGAACGCTGCTCGACCACATCGGCGGGGTGCTGCGCGAGGCTGGCGCGCGGGGCGGCACGTTCACGCCGAAGCACGTACGGGCGTTGGGCGCGCCAGCCCAGGCCGATCCGGACCTGGTCGCACCGGCCGGGCTGAACGCCGAACCGAGCGCCGGTGACGTGGTGACCGAGGCGGTACGCAAGGAGATCCGGCGGCTGGTGGCGCACGACCCGCTGGTCCGGCTGCGCGCCCCGGCCGCCGGTGACGACACCGCCGTGCATCAGATGCGGGTGGCCTGTCGACGCCTGCGCAGTGATCTGCGCACCTTCAAACCGTTGCTCCGCAAGACCTGGGCCCGCCCGCTGCGCACCGAGCTGGGCTGGCTGGCCGGGGTGCTCGGGGCGGCCCGCGACGTCGAGGTGCTGCGCACGCGGCTGCGCCGCACCGCTGACGCCGATCCGCTGAGCCCGCTCGACCAGGGCGCGGTGGCCCGCCTCGACGAGGTGCTCGCCGAACGGCAGCGGCGGGCGCTCGCCGCCATCGACGAGGCGCTGCGCTCCGCGCGCTACCTGGCCCTGGTGGATTCGCTGGTGCTGGCCGCCCGCGCGCCCCGGCTCACCCGCCGGGCAGCCGCGCCCGCCGCGGAGGCGCTGCCCGCGCTGGTGGCGCGTCCCTGGCGACGGCTGACCGGGCCGGAGGGCGTCGACGGGCTCGACGGGCAGTCACCGGACGACCGCTGGCACGCCGTCCGCAAGGCGGGCAAGCAGGCCCGGTACGCGGTCAACGCGGTGGCCCCGACGGTCGGCAAGGGTGCGCGCCGGCTGTCCCGTGCCCTCGCCCGGGTGCAGGACGTGCTCGGCGAGCACCAGGACGCGGCGGTGGCGGCGGACACCTGGCTCGACATCGCCGCCGAGCGGCCGGACGACCACGAGCTGGCGGTCACCGCCGGGCGGCTGGCCGAGCGGGAACGCGCGTCGGTACGGCGGACGCGGGGTCTCTTCCCGGCCGCCTGGCACCGGGCCACCCGGCGACGGCGGACGAGTTGGCTGCCGTGACGGGCATCCGGGCGGCGGGCGGGGTGGCCTGGCGGCCGACCGGCGACGGCGTACGCGTCTGCGTGGTGCACCGCCCCCGCTACGGCGACTGGACGCTGCCGAAGGGCAAGCTGGAGCCGGGCGAGCACGCGCTCGCCGCCGCCGTGCGTGAGGTGGCTGAGGAGGCCGACGTGCGGGGCGTACCGCAGGTTCGGCTGCCGTCGGTGCGGTACCGCAGCGAGGGCCAGCCGAAGCTGGTCGACTACTGGTCGATGCTCGCGGTGGCCAGCGGCGGTTTCCAACCGGACACCGAGGTGGACGACATCCGCTGGCTCGCTGTCGACGACGCGATCCGGTTGGTCAGCTACCCCCACGACGCCGAGGTGTTGGCGGCGTTCGCCGCGCTGCCGTCGGTGACGGCGACGGTCGCGCTGGTCCGGCACGCGCACGCCGGGAAGCGGGCCACCTGGTCCGGCCCGGACGTCGGCCGCCCCTTGGACGCCGAAGGGTGGGCCCAGGCGCACACGCTGGGCGAGCTGATCGCCCTGATCCGGCCGGCCCGGCTGGTGTCGGCGTCGCCGCGACGCTGCGTACAGACACTGGACCCGGCCGCCGCGTTGCTCGACCTGCCGATCGAGGTCTGCGGCGACCTGGACGAGCCACAGCCCGGCCAGCAGAGCGACGAGCAGATCCTGGCCACCGCCGCCCGGCTGTTGGAGCTGGCCGACGCCGGTGGGCAGGCGGCGGTGTGCAGCCAGGGCAAGGTCCTGCCGGGCGCCCTGCAACGGTTGACCGGCCGCACCGATCAGGAGTTCAGCACACCGAAGGGCGGCGGCTGGCTGCTCGCCTTCGCCGCCGACCGGCTGCTGGCCGCCGACCGGCTGTAGGCCCGGCCCGGCGGTAGGGCACGGCTTCGTCAGCGGGGCGGCAGGGTCAGGGTCACCGCGACCGGCAGATGGTCGCTGGCGGTGCTGCGCGGCGCGACCGGATCGCTCGGGGTGAGGCCGGGCGAGACGAAGACGTGGTCGATCTGCTGGCGCGGGTCGTCCGCCGGGCTGGTGGCCAGCGGTCTGGCGGCAGCCAACGCGTCGAGGAGGCCCGCGTTGGTGAACGCCGCGAACGCCTCGTCGCCCGGCTCGGTGTTCAGGTCACCCGCCACCACCAGGGGCCGTCCGGCCGCGTACCGGGTGGCGAAGTCGGCGACCGCGCGGGCCTGGACCACCGGCCCCCGGCCGGGCGGCGGTTGCAGGTGGGTGCTCACCACCGCGGTCCGGACACCGTCGCCGAGATCCAGCGTGACGGCGAGGGCCTGCGCTCCGGTGGGCGCACCGACGGCGGCCAGCGGCAGGGTCCGCGGATCGCGTACCGGCCAACGGCTGAGCACCGCGTCACCCCAGACGGGGTCGGCGGCCGGCCCGAAGACGTACGGCATACCGAGCCGGTCGGCCAGCAGATCCAGGGTGTCGTGCCCTCCGTTGAGCAGCCACGCCCGGTCCACCTCGCTGAGCAGCACCACGTCGGGCCGTTGCCGGTCGACGACCTCGGCGAGGCCGCGCAGGTCGAACCGGCCGTCCAGCCCGAAACCCATCCGGATGTTGTACGCCACCACGGTCAACCGCTCCGGCGGCCCGTCCCGGTTGCTGGCCACCGGCACCTCGTCGGCGAGCACCGGTGCCAGCAGGGCCAGCGCGGTGACCGCGGCGGCAGCCCGGAGCGGCGGAAACGGCCCGGGAAGCCGGTGCACGACGGGACGGGCGGTGAACGCCACGGCGGCGACCAGCACCGCCACCACCACGGGCACCGCGGCGTTGGGATAGCCGAGATCGTAGGCCGAGTAGTACCCGACAGCCCCCAGCGCGAAGACGAGCATGCCGGCGGCGACCGCGTACCCCCGCCGGGCCGCCCCGGCGCCGGCGTTCGCGGTGTCACCGCCCGGGTGGCTGGCGTTCGTGCCGTCGCCGGCCGGGCGGCTGGCGTTCGTGCCGTCGCCGGCCGGGCGGCTGGCGTCGTCGCTCAGGGCAAGGCAGGCGCCGAGGCCGACCGCGGTCAGCAGGACGGCCGGAACGAGCAGGTCACCCCGGTCGAGGGCGAACAGCACCGCGCCGGCGAGCACCACCACCGGGCCGTACGCGCGGCCCCACCGGCGGGGCGGCCGGGTCAGCGCGGCGCACAGGAACCCGGCGACCGCCACCGGCACCGGCGCCAGGCCGAACAGCGGCGAACGCGCCACACCATCCCCGGCGACCAGGTACGACATCCCGGTGCGGGCCAACGCCGGGGAGAGCGCCACCATGCCGGCCAGCAGCAGCGCCGGCCCGGCCAGCAACCAGGCCCGGGTGCCACCAGGGCCGGCGGGGACGGCGTCACCGCTGCCGGTGCGCCGCCCGGGTTGCGCCGTGCCGACCAGGAACACCACCACCGCGACGGAGCTGAGCAGCCAGCCCACCCAGTCGCCCCGCCAGACCAGGTCGACGGTGTCCAGCACCGCGTGCAGGGCCGCGTTGACCGCGAACCCCAACGCCAGCCCGGGAACGGGTCGGTCGGTGTCGGCGGCGACGCCCACCAGCCAGACCAGCCCGGCGAGCAATCCGGCCGTGGCCAACCAGAGTTGCGTACGCCCACCGGGAGCGGCGGTGAGCGTGAGCCGGGCGACGGCTAGCGCGACAGCGGCGACGACGGTGACCGGGCGGGCTCCGACTCGGCGGACCACGGCGGGTGCACCCAGCGCGAGCAGGAACCAGACGAGGGCGAACGCCCCCATCAGCTCGGCCGGGGTGGACGCCGCCTGGCCGAAGATGGTGATGATGCCGGGCAGCCACACCCGCAGCACGTCGATGAGGAGGAGCACGCCCAGCGCGAGCGTCCCGGTGGCAAGTTGGCGGTAGCGCACCGGCGGCCCACTTCCCGTCGACGGGCCGGCGGAGGGGGGCCGGCACGGCGATTCTGCGTGAGCGAGCCAACCGGGTCAACGGTCCCCGTACGCCAAGCGCCGGTCCCGGTACGCCGAAAGGGCGCCCACCCACGGGTGGACGCCCTTGCGGAGCGGGTCGGTCAGCGCTTGCTGGCCGCCTTCTTGGCCGGAGCCTTCTTCGCCGGCGCCTTCTTGGCCGCCGTGCTCTTGCTCGCCGCCGCGGTGGTCTTCTTCGCCGCGGTCGACCGGGTCGCCGCGGTGGTCTTCTTCGCCGCGGCGGTCTTCTTGCTGGCAGCCGTCTTGGTCGCCGTGGTGCTCTTGCTCGCCTTGGCCGGGGCGGTCTTCTTGCTGGCCGCCGTCTTGGTCGCCGTGGCGGTCTTGCTCGCCTTGGCCGGGGCGGTCTTCTTGCTGGCCGCCTTGGCCGCGGTCGCCTTGGTGCCGGCCGCCTTCGCGGTGGTCGCCTTCGCGCCGGCCGCCTTCGTGCCCGCCGCCTTGGCCGTGGCGGTGGCCTTCTTCGTCGCCACCGTGGCCTTCGGCACCTTGCCGCTGGCCACCATCTCCTTGAAGCCGGCGCCGGGGCGGAAGGTCGGGACTGACGTCTTCTTGACCTTCACCGCCTCGCCGGTACGCGGGTTGCGCGCTGTTCGTGCGCCACGCACACGCTTTTCGAATGCTCCGAATCCGGTGATCGCCACCTTCTCGCCCTTGGTGACCGCCGCCTGGACCTCGGTGAGGACCGCGTCGAGCGCGGCCGTCGCCATCTTCCGGTCCCCCAGGCGAACGGCGAGCGCCTCGATGAGCTCGGCCTTGTTCACGACTTCCTCCCGATTGTGCAACTGACTCGTCGCGAGCCATTCTGCGCGCACGGTATGCCCTGTGCTGCCGGGACACAAACATTCGGTAGAAAAAAGCCCTTGTGTCGTAACGGATTCACCCCCACCGGATGGACCGATGGGGGTGAAATCCGCTGTGCGGGTGGCCTAACGGCTATGCCACGGAGGGCAGGAACGGCAGTCGGCGCGCCTCGTAGGTGTCGATGTCGGCGGCGTGCCGGAGGGTGAGTCCAATGTCGTCGAGGCCTTCCAGGAGGCGCCAACGGCTGAAGTCGTCCAGCGGGAACGACCAGCTCGCACCCCCCGCCTTGAGCTGGCGGGCGGTCAGGTCGACCGTCACCGCAGTGGTCGGATCCGCTTCGACCAGGTCCCACAACTCTTCGACGGCTTTCAATTCCAGCTCGACCGGCAACAGACCTTCCTTGAGGGCGTTGCCGCGGAAGATGTCACCGAAGCGCGGAGCCACCACCGCGCGGAAGCCGAAGTCCCGTAGGGCCCAGACGGCGTGCTCCCGGGAGGAGCCGGTGCCGAACTCCGGGCCGGCGATCAGGATCGACGCGCCCGAATAGTTTTCATCGTTGAGCACGAATGCCGGATCTTCCCGCCAGGCGCTGAACAGCCCGTCAGCGAAACCCGTCCGGGTCACCCGCTTGAGGTACACGGCGGGGATGATCTGATCCGTGTCCACGTTGGACCGGCGCAGCGGCACGGCGGTGCCGGTGTGGGTGGTGAACTTGTCCATCGTCGGTCCCTTCTACAGGTCGGCGGGGGCGGCCAGCCGGCCGACCACGGCGGTGGCGGCGGCCACCGGCGGGGAGACCAGGTGGGTACGCCCACCCCGGCCCTGACGGCCCTCGAAGTTGCGGTTCGAGGTGGAGGCGGAACGCTCGCCCGGCTTCAGCGTGTCGGGGTTCATCCCCAGACACATGGAGCAGCCGGCGAACCGCCACTCGGCCCCCGCGTCGGCGAAGACCTTGTCCAGCCCTTCGGCCTCGGCGGCCTCACGGACGGCGGCGGAGCCGGGCACCACGAGCATCCGGACGCCGTCGGCGACCCGGTGGCCCCGCAACACGTCGGCGGCGGCCCGCAGGTCCTCCAGACGACCGTTGGTGCAGGACCCCACGAAGACCACGTCGATGGGCAGCTCCCGCAGCGGGGTACCGGGGCGCAGGTCCATGTACTCCAGGGCCCGCCGGGCGGCGGTGCGCTCCGAGTCGGTGGCGAACTCCTCCGGGTCCGGCACCGGGGCGCTCAGCGGCGCTCCCTGCCCGGGGTTGGTGCCCCAGGTGACGAACGGGGTGATCTGACTGGCGTCCAGGGTCACCTCGGCGTCGAAGCGCGCGCCCTCGTCGGTGGGCAGCGTCCGCCACCACGCCACCGCGGCGTCCCAGTCCGCGCCCTGCGGCGCGTTCGGTCGACCCTTGAGGTACGCGAAGGTGGTCTCGTCCGGCGCGATCATGCCGGCCTTCGCGCCCCACTCGATGGACATGTTGGCGATGGTCATCCGCCCCTCCATGGAGAGGGCGCGGATCGCCTCGCCGCGGTACTCGACGATGTGCCCGCGACCCCCACCCGTGCCGACCTGCGTGATCAGCGCGAGCACCAGGTCCTTGGCGGTGACGCCGGGCGCCAGGCGACCGGTGACGTTCACCGCCATCGTCTTCGGCCGGCTCTGCGGCAGCGTCTGGGTGGCCAGCACGTGCTCCACCTCGCTGGTGCCGATGCCGAAGGCGAGCGCGCCGAAGGCACCGTGGGTGGCGGTGTGCGAGTCGCCACAGACGATCGTCAGGCCCGGCTGGGTGAGCCCCAACTGCGGGCCGATCACGTGCACGATGCCCTGGTTGTCGTCGCCGAGCGGGTGCAGCCGCACCCCGAACTCGGCGCAGTTGCGGCGCAACGTCTCGATCTGCGTACGCGACGTGGGGTCCGCGATGGTGAGCAGGTCACCACGGCGAAGGCGGAACGCCGGGTCGGCGTACCCGGTCGGTGTGTTGTGGTCCTCGGTCGCGAGGGTCAGGTCGGTACGACGCACCCGGCGCCCGGCGAGCCGCAGCCCGTCGAACGCCTGCGGGCTGGTCACCTCGTGCAGCAGGTGCAGGTCGATGAAGAGCAGGTCCGGCTCACCAGCGGCGGACCGTACGACGTGCGCGTCCCAGACCTTCTCGGCCAGGGTCCTCGGCTCAGGAGTGACTCCCACCATCTGGACATCCTAAATTCTGGGAGGTAAGTTTCGGCTTGTGGGACACAGTATGAGCGGTGTCGGCGTTCTCGACAAGGCGGTGGTCATCCTGGCCGCCTGCGTGGACGGCGCCAGCCTGGCCGAACTCGTTGAACGCACCAAGCTGCCCCGGGCCACCGCACACCGGTTGGCCCAGGCCCTGGAGATCCACCGGATGCTGGTACGCGACACCCAGGGCAGGTGGCGCCCCGGCCCCCGCCTGGGGGAGCTGGCCAACGCCGCACCAGACGTTCTGCTGACCGCCGCCGAGCCGCTGCTGGCGGCGCTGCGCGACGCCACCGGTGAGAGCGCCCAGCTCTACCTGCGCCGCGCCGACGAGCGGATCTGCGTGGCAGCTGCGGAGCGCGCCAGCGGTCTACGGGACACCGTGCCGGTCGGCTCGGTGCTGCCGATGACGGCCGGCTCCGCAGCCCAGATCCTGCTCGCCTGGGAGCCACCGGAGGCGGTGATGCCGCTGCTGCCGCGCAGCAAGTTCACCGGCCGCACCCTCGCCGAGGTACGCCGTCGCGGCTGGGCGCAGAGCGTCGCCGAGCGGGAGGCCGGTGTGGCGAGCGTCTCCGCCCCGATCCGGGACCGCACCGGCCGCGTGATCGCCTCGGTGAGCATCTCCGGCCCGATCGAGCGTCTCGGCCGCCGCCCCGGCGAACGCCACGCCATGGCGGTGGTACGAGCAGGCCAACGCCTGTCCGGCCTCTGACCCGTCACCTTTGGCGTCCCCACCCCCGGGACCGCACGCCGATCATGGAGTTGTGGTGGGTGACAAAGCGCTCGCCAGGGCACTAAACGGGCACCACAACTCCATGATCGACGGGGCGAGGGTGGGGGCGGGGCGGGTGGGGTGGGGCCACGGGCATGAGGAAAGGCTCACCTCGCGTAGCGAGATGAGCCTTTGGTTGTAGCCCCGACCGGATTCGAACCGGCGCTACCGCCTTGAGAGGGCGGCGTCCTGGGCCGCTAGACGACGGGGCCAGAACTTTCCGTTCACCACCCTCGCGGGCGGTGCGAATGTAGTCTAGCGGCACCGCACCCGGGCGCGAGCGCGGGGTGCGGGGTCACCGGCTGGCCCGGCGGCGGGGCCGGACCGAAGGCCGAGGGCAGCCCGCGACCGACCCGGCGGCAGACACGAAACAGCCCGCCTCACCAGGTGAGACGGGCTGTGCACGATGTAGCCCCGACCGGATTCGAACCGGCGCTACCGCCTTGAGAGGGCGGCGTCCTGGGCCGCTAGACGACGGGGCCAGAACAACATTCGCTCCCCCACCTCAGCGGCGGAGGAGCTGCACTCTACCGAAGACCACCCTCCGCCCCCGAAGGGGCGGAGTCGAACTCCGTCAGAATCCAGCGTCTGAAATTCTCACGAATTCCAGCAGCGCTGGGGTACCAGGACTCGAACCTAGACTAACTGAACCAGAATCAGTCGGGCTGCCAATTACCCCATACCCCATTGGCCCCTTGCGGCGCCGGGAGTGAACTTTACCCTCCCGGTGCCGGCAGGCCAAATCCGATCCCCCCGAACCGCCTCTGAGCTGCGGAAACAGGGGCATCAGACGGATCAGGCGACGGGGACCACCGGGTTGGTGAGCTCGCCGATGCCGTCGATCCGCACGGTGACCGTATCCCCCTCGACAAGCGGGCTAACCCCCGCTGGAGTGCCGGTGAGAACGACATCGCCGGGCAGCAGAGTCATCACGTGCGAGATGTACGACACCAGGCCCGGCACGTCGAAGACCATGTCCTTCGTCCGGCCGAGTTGGCGTACCTCCATCTCCTCCGGGTTGCGACCCACCTCACACCGGATCTCCAGGTCGGAGACGTCCAGGCCGGTGGTGATCCACGGGCCGATCGGGCAGAACGAGTCGAAGCCCTTGGCCCGGGTCCACTGCCCGTCCGAACGCTGGAGGTCCCGAGCGGTGACGTCGTTGGCGCAGGTGTAGCCGAAGATGGCGCGTTCGGCGGCGGCCCGGTCGGCGCGGCGCGCGCCCGGGGCCCCGATCACCACCGCCAGCTCCGCCTCGTGCTCGACCTGCTTGGAGAAGATCGGCAGGCGGATGGCGTCCCGGGGCCCGATCACCGAGGTGGAGGGCTTGAGGAAGAGCAGCGGCTCCTTGGGCACGTCGTTGCCCAGCTCGGCGGCGTGGTCGGCGTAGTTACGGCCGACGCAGACAACCTTGCTGGGCAGGATCGGCGACAGCAGCCGGACGTCGGAGAGGGCCCAACGGGCCCCACTGAAGGTGAGATTGCCGAACGGGTGGCCCTCGATCTCGGCGATGGTCAGGGCTTCTGGCCCGGCCCCTGGTTCGCCTTCGACGGCACCGAACGACATTCCCTTGGCATGGGCGAAACGAGCGATACGCACCCGGCCAATCTAGCCCCGTGGGCACCCCAACCGGCCAGGACTGGCGGTCGGGTGTGCTCAACCCGTCAGCGCGCGGCAGCCTACCGGGGCAGGAGGTGACCCGGGCGGGCTTCCCGAATTCGTACCCGCACGGAAGCGGCTCGCCCCTAGCGTCGGCTTCCGGAGGTTCGTTCGTATGCCTGCATCGACACGACACCACAGAGCCCTCGCAGTGTTCGTGCACTGCCTCGGCATCCTCGCCGCCGTGCCGGCCCTGCCCGCGGCGGCTCCGGAGGCGGCGGCCACGTCACGACCACCGGCCGCCACACCATCACCCGCGGCCACGCCGCCACCGACGGTCGCACCACCACCGGCGGCCACGCCACCACCACACGCCACGGCGCAACCACCGGCCACGGCACTGCCGACCCCGTCACCGGTGGCGATGGTCGCGCGGGTGACCGAGCCCACCCCACCCTCGGCCCCGCCGGCGATGGCACCGCCCTCCCGGGCACCGGCGTCGGCACGCCCGCAACCGGTCACGGTGACGGTCGCGACGGAGAACAGCCCGGCACCGAGGTACCGGATCCAGGTGCGCAACGTGAGCAGTTCGCCGCTCGACACCACCGTGCGGCAGGAGTTGCCGCCCGGCGCGTCGACGACCGCGATCAGCGGCGGTGGCCGGTCCACCCCGGCCGGCGGGTCAGCCACCGAGGTGACCTGGCGGTTGCGGCTGCCCGCACACAGCACCACCACGCTCGGCACCGCGCTCGCCGCGACCGCGCCGGGCCGGCCGATGAGCGCGCCGGCCTGCGCGTTCACCAGTGACGGCAGCCGGCCGTACGACTGCGCGACGGCCACCTGGCAGGCGGCGGCGGCACCGCCGGCCGAGGTGACCGAGGCGCCGGCCTGGCGTCGCTACCCGGTGCTGCTGGCCGGGTTGGCGGTCCTGCTGCTGATCAGCGCCGCCCTGGTGTGGGTGTGGCGACGTCGGCGCGGGCGTCGGGTGACGGCCGCCGCACTGTCCACCGGCGGCGGCGAGGGTGGCCCCGGGACGATCTATCCACGACCGGCCGCCCCGAGCCCGCTGCGACGTCGGCGTACCCCACCGGTCTGGATGTTGGTGGGCGCCGCCGCCGTGGTGCTGGCGGGCGTCGTCGGCACCGCGGGTTGGACGGCGACCCGGCAGGTCGCGGCGATCGACACGGAGAAGCAGCCCACCAGCGGCGCGTGGAGGGGCACCGGGGTGACCGGGGCGCTGGGTGTGCCGCTGCGCGAGTCGGCGTTCGAGTTCACCGTGTACCGGATGATCTGCGGGGCGCCCGGTACCGCCGGGAAGACCGACGGCGGCGGTGCCGCGCCGGCCAAGGGTCGACGCTGCGAGGCCACCGTGGGTGTGCGCAACGTCACCAGCGATCACCAGCCCTGGCACAGCGAGCTGCAACGGGCGTACCTGCCGGGCGGGCGTTGGGTGAGCACCGACGAGTCGGCCACCCGCACGGCGAACCTGGGGCGGGACGTCTTCGCCGACCCGATGGCGGCGGGCACCCGGATGGTGCTGCCGCTGGTCTTCACCGTCGACGGGCGGGACCCGCCCCAGCAGTTGGAGCTGCGCAGCGGGGTGTTCTCCGCCGGTGTCCGGGTGCACATGCCCTGACCGGTGCGCGGGCGGCGGTCGTACCCTGGGGTGCGTGACCGCCGCCCTCGCCCCCGCTGTGCTCGACGTGGCGCAGTGGCAGGCCCGCCGGCGGGCCCACGAGGAGCGGGTGGATGTCTGGCTGACGCCGCACCTGGCCCGGCGGCGACGGGGTGAGCGGCATCCGGTGGCGGACTTCCTGTTCACCTACTACTCGCACCGCCCGGCCCAGCTGCGTCGTTGGCATCCGGGGGCCGGGGTCGAGCTGCGCGACGCCGATGCGGCCGAGTTCGGCCGCGACTACCGCGCCAGCACCGCCGGGGTCACCCTCGACACCGATGGGGTACGCGCGCGGCGCGCCGAGTCGATCGCCTGGATCCGTTCGCTGCTGGCGGCGACGCGTGGACGGGCGCCGCACTTCGGCTGCTTCGGGATGCACGAGTGGGCGATGGTCTACCGGCAGACCCGGGAGGAGTTGCGGCACAACGCCTGGCCGTTGCGGCTGAGCGCGGAGCGCACCGCCGAGGTCGTCGAGGAGCGGGGCGTGCGGTGCAGCCACTTCGACGCGTTCCGGTTCTTCACCCCGCCGGCCCGGCCGCTGAACCTGCTCACCCCGACCCGGGAGACGCAGCACGCGCTCGAGCAGCCGGGCTGCCTGCACGCCAACATGGACCTGTACAAGTGGGCGTACAAGCTGTCCCCGTTGGTGCCGTCGGAACTGGTGGCCGACGCGTTCGACCTGGCCCGGGACATCCGCACGTTGGACATGCGGGCCAGCCCGTACGACCTGGCGGCACTGGGCTACCCGCCGGTGCGGGTGGAGACCCCGGACGGCCGGGCGGAGTACGCGGCGGCGCAGCGCGCCTTCGCCGAGCGGGCCGCGGTGCTGCGCGACCGGCTGCTCGCCGCCGTCCCGGCCTGAGCCGGCCCCGCCGCGCCGCGCCGCGGACCAGATGCGTCGGGTCAGCTGGGCACGGCGGTCGACCGTCCGCTCTGCACGCTGTACGCGCCTGCGGAGATCGCACCGAGGGTCGTCGGGGTGAGTGTCAGCGACACGATGCCGCCGGCCAGCACGCGGCTGCCCCCGTCGGGGCTGGTGAGTGTCGCGGGCAGCGATCCGTCCGGGAACAGGCGTTTGCCGGCACCGACGACGACCGGGTACTGGAGCAGCCGGTAGACGTCGACGAGTCCGGCCTGGTGCAGCGCCTGCACGAGCTGCCAGCTGCCGTGCACCTGGAGTTCCCGGCCGGGCAGCTCCTTGAGCTGGCGCACGTCGTCGACGACACCGCCACGGAGGACCGTCGTCGGGTTCCAGTCGGCCTCGTCGTCCGTCAGCGTCTCGCTGACGACGTACTTCGGCAGCGTGTTCAGCTGGGTGGCGATCAGGTCGTCGGTGGCGGTGACCTTCGGCCAGTACCCGCCGAGCAGGCCGTAGCTGGTGCGGCCGAAGAGGAACGCGTCCGCCTCACGGAACCAGCCCTCGACGACCTCACTGGTGGCCGCCGACGCGTGCGGGACAAGCCATCCGCCACGGTCGAAGCCGCCCGAGCGATCCTCGTCGGGGGCTCCCGGTCCTTGCATCACGCCGTCGAGGCTGACGAAGACGTTGACGCTGAGCAGCACTGTGCACCTCCGAATACCCGGTCAGGGACGGCCGCTGGGCAGCGGCCTGCGGAGGTTAGCTGCCCGGCCGTGGGCAGATCTTGTACAGGAACGACATGGCCGCGTCGTCGCCTCCCTGGAGTGCCCGCGCGGTACGCCCGACATAGCGCCGCAGCGCGTGTGCGAGGTGAGCCTGGTCGAAGTACCCGAGCGCCTCGACGACAGCGGGCCAGCCGAGCCCTTCGCGCAGCATCGTGGCCGCGGTGTTCACGCGGTCGATCTGCGTCACGGCGGTGTGCGAGAGGCCGGTGACCGCGCGGTACCGGCGTTGCAGAGTTCGTCGAGAGGGGTGACCCTCGGGGTGCCCGGCGGGTTGCTCGTCGACCCGCAGAGTTGATCGCGCCAGCAGACCGGCGTCGCGCAATCGCCGGACGAACTGCTCGACGTTCTCGTAGGTCGGCGCTTCCCAGTCCTCGCCGCCGATGACCACCCGGCCCGAGTCCGTCACGGGTAACGGCGCGTACCCGTCGACGATCGAGGATGCGGGGTACGGCCGCAGTACGGTGCCGAGGGTGAGCCGGATCCCGAGGAACTCGGCGTCGGGCGGAACCGTGGCGGTGGTGGCCCTGGTCTCCGGCCCGCGCAGGCTGACGAGCAGGCGCCCCTGCCTGCGCGTGAGGATCAATTGGCAGCAGGTGCGCGCCGCGGAGGTCATGGTGTCCTCGGCATCGCTGGAGGTACGCCACACCCGGTCGACGATGCTGGCATCCGTCTCGGTTTCGCGATGCTCGAATCGCACGCGCCCGCCTCCTCCGCCACAGGCTGTCGGGTCAGTCGCCGTCGGCGCGGCGGTCGCGTTTGCGCTGGGACTGACGTTTCTTCTCGGCCAGCCGGCGTTCCTTGGCCCCACGGGACGGCCGGGTCGGTCGGCGGGTCGGCGGCGGAGGTGCGGCGGCCTCCCGCAGCAGGGCGGTCATCCGAGCCCGGGCCGCCTCCCGGTTGGCCAACTGGGCCCGGTGCTCGCTGGCGGCGATGGTCAGCACCCCGTCGACGAGGCGGTTGGCCAGCCGGGCCAGCACCCGCGACCGCAGCCAGTCGGGCACGGCCGGGGAGTTGGCCAGGTCGTAGCTCAGCTCGACCCGGGAGTCGGCGGTGTTGACGCCCTGCCCGCCGGGCCCCGACGAGCGGGAGAAGCGCTCCCGCAACTCCCCGGCGGGGACGACCCACCGGTCGGTCACCCGCAGTCCGTCGTCCACGCCCTGAGGCTAACCCGCGACGACCCGCCGGAGGTCATCGGTGCGGAGGCTCGCTCCGGGTCGGGGACTGGCTGGGCACCGGGCCGGCGGTCTCCTCGTCGGAGCCGACCGCCGCGTACGCCACCGCGCCGAAGAGCAACAGCCCGATGACCGCGGCTTTCACGGCCACGGCACGGATCAACGACCAGGCGCCCCGACGGGCGCCCGGCACCGATTTCTTGACGGTCTGGTAATCGTTCCACCCGCGTCGTGCCCGGGCGTACGCCGACCCCACTGCACATCCGATGACCAGGCCCACCAGCAGGAGGACCGTGAGAAGAGGACGCTCCACCTCCGCCAGTATTCACACCGAGCGTAATATTTCCATGGTCCGATGCTGTCGGGCCGGATATCTGACAGTGGCACCCCCTGTGGGGGCGTTCGGCCAGCTCAGCCGCCCTTGCCGATGATCGTGTCGGCGGTCTGCTGCACCTGGTCGATCGGGATGGCGAACCCGATGCCAATCGATCCGTTCCCATCGATGGTGGCGATGGCGGTGTTCACCCCGACCACCTCGCCGCGCGCGTTGACCAGTGGCCCACCCGAGTTGCCCGGGTTGATGGACGCGTCGGTCTGCACCGCGCTGTGCCGGTTGTTGCCGAGCCGCACCTGGCGGTCCAACGCGCTGACGATGCCGGCGGTGACCGTCCCGGCCAGACCGAGCGGCGAACCCACCGCGAGCACCGGTTCACCGACCCGGGTCGCGCCGGGCTTGGCCAGGGGCAGTGGGGTGAGACCGGCGGACGCGGGCACCTTCAGCACGGCCAGGTCGCTGCGTGGCTCCCGTCCGACCACCTCGGCGGCGAACCGGCGGCCGTCGGGCAGCTCCACGGTCACCGGCCCGCCACCCCCCTTGGCCAGGATGTGGTCGTTGGTGATCAGGTGCTGCTGGTCGTCCACGGCGAAGCCGGAACCGGTCGCCGATCCGCTGGTCGCGCCGCCGGCCAGCACCGACACCACCCCGGGTACGGTCTTCGAGGCCGCGGTCACCAGCTCGGCGGGCACCGGGGCGGCGGACGCCGCGGCCGGGCCCCCAGCCCCGTCCCGGCCGGCCACCACGCCGCCGGCGACGGCACCGGAGATGGTGGAGAGCGCCACCACGGCCAGCGCGGCGAGCAGCCGCCGGGGCCGTCGCCCGCCCGGGTCGCGTTCGGGCGCGTCCCACCACCCGCGCCCGTCCGGGTCGAGTTCCGGCGAGATGAACCAGGGACCGCGCGGTTCGCCCAGTCCGGTCTGCACTGCCATACGTACTCCTCACGGTCGACGTCGGTTGTGCGCGGCGGTCAGGGCAGCCGGGAGAACCAGCGCATCGAGCCGGCGGCGGCACCCATCGCGAACACCAGTCCGAGGCCGATGAACCGGGCCGAGACGTCCTGCCGCTCGGTGCGGTAGCCGACCGAGCTGCCGATGTCGTCGTAGACGGCGCGCAGTTCGTCGGTGGTGCTGGCCTCGTGGAACATCCCGCCGGTCTCCTCGGCGACCGCCCGGAGGGTCTGCCCGTCGACCGGCACCTGGATCGGCCGTCCGCCTCGGTCGACGAACCCGGACGGCGTGCCGAACGAGATCGAGTGCACCGGCACCTCCGCGGTCACCGCCTCCGCCGCCGCCTCCATCGGGTCCATCCCGGAGGTGTTGGCGCCGTCGGAGAGCAGGATGATCCGGGCCGGCGGCGGTGCCTTCGCGGCTTCGCTGTCCAGGCTCTTGACCGCGCCGAGCGAGGTGTTGATGGCCTCGCCGATCGCGGTGCCCTGCACGCCGGTGATGCCCTCGGCGAGCCGACCGATCCCCTCGTCGAGGGCGTCCCGGTCGGTGCCCGGGGGCACCAGCACCGCCGCGCTGCCGGCGAACGCGACGAGACCCACGTTGAACTCGTCGGGCAGGCCCTCGACGAAGCGTCGGGCAGCCTGTTTCGCCGCGGCAAGCCGGTCCGGTTCGACGTCGGTGGCGAGCATCGAGGTGGAGACGTCCACCGCCACCATCACGGTGGCCCGTTCCCGGGGCACCCGGACCTCGGCGCTCGGGCGGGCGAAGCCGACCACGAGCAGCGCGAGCATGGCCAGGAAGAGCCCGGCCGGTACGTGCCGCCGCCAGGCGGGCCGCTCCGGCGCCACCCGGTCCAGCAGCCGCAGGTTGGTGAAGCGGACCGCGTAGCGGCTGCGTCGCCGCTGCATCACCAGGTACGCGACGACCAGGGCGAGCACGCCGAGCAGCAGCCAGAGTCGCAGCGGCGACTGCCAGCTCACGCGGCACCTCCCCGGGGCTGGCCGACCGGCGCGGCGGCCAGCCGACGCTGGGCGTGCACGTGTCGGACGATGTCCGCGCTCCAGTCCCCGTCGGTGCGCAGCGGGAGGTGGGTGGCCCCACTGCGACGCAGGGCCTGGTGGACCTGGTCGCGCTGGGCGGCGGCGGCCTCGGCGTACCGCAACCGCAGGCCACGGTCCGATGTGCACACCTCGCGGTGCCGACCGGTCTCCGGGTCGACCAGCGTGATCAGGCCGACGTCCGGTAGTTCCAGCTCACGCGGGTCGGTCACCTCGATCGCCAACACCTGGTGTCGGACGGCCAGCCGGCGCATGGTCCGCTCCCAGGGCGCGGCCCGGCTCGGGTCGTCGGGCAGCCCGTCGAGGAAGTCGGAGACCACCACGACGAGTCCACGCCGGTTCGCGATCCGGTGCAGCGCGTCGAGCCCGTCCGCCAGATCGGCTGGTCGGGGCGTCGGCCCGCGCCCCGGTTGGTCGGTGGGCGCGGTGGCACGCGGGGCGGCGAGCAGCGCGCGCAGCAGCGCCAGCAGATGGGTACGCCCGCTGCGGGCCGGGAATCGGCGTACCCCGTCGGCGCGGAGCACCTGGGCGCCGAGGCGGTTGCCGACGCCCGCGGTCAGGAAACCGACCGCCGCGACGGCGGCTACCGCCAGTTCCCGTTTGTCCAGCTCGGCGGTGCCGAACTCCATGCTGGCGCTGCCGTCGACGAGCAGCCAGGTGGTGAGTTCCCGGTCGGCGTCGACCTGCCGGACGTGCGGCACGGCGGTGCGGGCCGTGACCGCCCAGTCCATCCGGCGGACCTCGTCCTCGCCCGGCCGGTACTCACGGCTGCCGGCCGGTTCGCTGCCCGGACCGGGCAGCAGACCACGGTACTGACCGTGCAGGAGGCCATTCAGTCGACGCGTGACGGTCAACTCCAGGCGGCGCAGACGCTGGTCCGGGGCCAGCTCGGCCAGACCGGGGTCGGCGGGCGCGGCGGGCGCGCGTCTCATGCCGCCGCCAGATCCGGTGCCGACTGGGGGTGCCCGCTGGCCAGTCGGGGCGGTGGCACCGCCTCGACGAGCCGTCGCACCACGCTCTCGGCCGACACCCCGTCGGCCACCGCGTCGAAGGACAGCACCAGCCGGTGGGCGAGGACGTCGACGGCCAACTCCCGGATGTCCTCGGGCAGCACGTACTCCCGCCCGCGCAGCAGGGCCTGGGCCCGGGCCGCCGCCACCAGGCCGAGGGTGGCCCGTGGGCTGGCCCCGTACGCCAGCAGCGGGGCGATATCCGGCAGCCCGAACCGGCCCGGGTCGCGGGTGGCGAGGATCAGCCGCACCACGTACTCGGCCAGCGCGTGGTGGACGAAGACCCGCTCGGCGTGGGCCTGGAGGTCCCGCAGCCGTTGCGCGTCGAGCACCTGCCGCGGGCTCGGCTTGTCGGTGCTCATCCGGTAGAGGATCGCCAGTTCGTCGGCGTCGCTGGGGTAGTCGACGACCACCTTCATCAGGAACCGGTCCCGTTGCGCCTCCGGGAGTTGGTAGACCCCCTCGGACTCGATCGGGTTCTGGGTGGCCAGCACCAGGAACGGCTCCGGGACCGGCCAGCTGCGCCCGCCGATGGAGACCTGCCGCTCGGCCATCGCCTCCAGCAGCGCCGACTGGACCTTGGCCGGAGCCCGGTTGATCTCGTCGGCCAGCACCAGGTTGGCCATGATCGGGCCCAGTTCGATGTCGAAGGTCTCCTTGGACGCCCGGTAGATCCGGGTGCCCACGATGTCGGAGGGCACCAGGTCCGGAGTGAACTGGATCCGGGAGAAGGTGCCGCCGACCACCGTCGCGAGGGTCTGCGCGGCCAGTGTCTTGGCCACACCGGGTACGCCTTCCAGGAGGCAGTGCCCGTTGGCGACCAGGGCGGTGAGCAGGCGTTCGACGAGGCGATCCTGCCCGACGATCACGCGTTTGACCTCGAAGAGGGTCTGTTCCAGCTCGATGCCGGTCGGCTCCGGATCGACCGGGCTGGGCATGCTGGCCAGGGTGTCCGAGATGTCCGTCACGGTGCTTGCTTCCCGGGCACACGCTCGGCAAACGTGGGATTGTGCGGCCCGGACCGGCCCGGAGCATGCCGAACAGGGATGGGATGCGCGAAAGGGTGACGACCGACGCGAGCCCGCCGAGGAGAGCACAACGGTCCCGGGATGGGCCACGCGGGCCGCGACCGGCACAACCGGGAACGGCCCTCGCGCACGAGGCGCGGGGGCCGTTTCTGCCGGTTCGGTCAGGGAGTGTGGGTGAGCAGTGTGAAGCCCAGGTCGGCCGGGGTTCCGGCCGAGTTGCGGGTCTGGATGAACACCGCGTTGGGCGTGCTCAGCCGTGGAGCGACCGAGATCTCACCGGCGGGCGGGATGCAGCAGGCGTCGGCCCGGGAGATGGTCGCCAGGAAGGCGCCAGCCGAGACGACGTAGCCGAACTGCACCTCGTACTGGCCGGGGCCGTACTTGATCACGGTGCCGGTGCCACGCGCCTTGGTGCCGTTGGAGTTGACGACGGTGAAGACGTTGGTGGCCACCAACGTGGTGGCCGCACCGGCCTTCAGCGCGGCCTTCGCCTTGCGCGCCGACTCGGCGGTGACCGGCGGCTGAGAGTTCGAGGCGCGGGCCGCCGGCTGGACGGCCTCCTGCGGCGCCTTCGCCGACGGCTGGGCGAGGGCGATGCCCCCGCCGGCCAGACTGAGCGCCAGGACGGCGAATGTGACCGCCGCCGCCTTACGTCGGAAGGATGTGCTCATGACAGGTCCCCCTTGTGTGACCGTGTAAATTCGGCCGACCCGCGGGGCGGGACGGATGACTGCCCATAATGAGGCGTACAACGACAGCTGGATCGGGGGAAAGCTGTTTCACCACCACCCCGTCAAGATTGCTTTTCAGCGATCTGCATCCCCTCTGAGCTGGGATTACTACTCAGAGTTGCGTCGTCTAAACCACGAGGAACGTAGCACCGGAAAAAGCTGTCAGTCAATAGTTGATCTCGCTTTTTCGGGGGTGTCATCCACCCGTCAGATAATTGCGAAATGTGAGCGCATCACCGTTCATGAAATGGTGTGACCGGGCCCGACTACGATCATCGTCGTGATCGTCGACGCGCCACCCGCACCGCGAAACGCACGGCTGCGCACAGCGCTCTGCTGGCTTGCCGTCACGCCCACCGCCCTCTGGGCGGCAGCCCGGCTGCTCGGCCTGGACCACGGGCCGTTGGTGCAGGCGCTCGCCTTCACGCCGTACGTCGCGGGCGTCAGCGTGCTCGTCCTGGCCCTCGCGCTCGCCCTGCGGCGCTGGTGGCCGGCGGCGCTCGCGGCGCTGGCGGCGGTCGCACTGCTCGGCACGGTCGCACCCCGTGCGCTGGCCAGCCCGCAACCGGCGGCAGCCGGGCCGACCGTACGGCTGCTCACGGCCAATCTGCTCGCCGGCGCCGGCGACGCGCGGACGCTTGTCGAACTGGTCCGGCAGCACCAGGTGGACGTGCTCACCGTGCAGGAGTTCACTCCGGACGCGCAGGCCGCCCTGGATCGGCTCGGCCTCGACACACTGCTGCCGCACCGGCAACTCAACCCAGAGGTCGGCACCACCGGCTCCGGGCTCTACTCGCGGTGGCCGATCACCGACGTCGGCGTCCGGCGCAACCTCGACGGTTGGGGTTTCACCCAGGCGTACGCCACGGTGTCCGTCCCCGGCGGACCCCCGGTCCGCGTCGAGTCGGCCCACCCGTCCGCGCCGTACGCGGTGGACCAGGTGGGCGCCTGGCGCACCGACCTGACCGCCCAACCACCCGCCACCCCGGACGGCGGTCTGCGGATCCTCGCCGGGGACTTCAACGCGACCCTCGACCACAGTCCACTGCGGGCCCTGCTGCGCACCGGCTACGTCGACGCCGCCGACGCCACCGGGCAGGGCCTGACCGGCACCTGGGGCCCGTACGACGGCGACCTCATCCCACCGGTCACCATCGACCACGTACTGGTCGACCACCGGATAGCGGTCCGCTCGGTGCAGGTGCTCGCCCTACCCGGCAGCGACCACCGCCCCGTCCAAGCCACCCTCACCCTCCCCCAACCCACCCCCTAACCCGCCCCGCACGCCCCGCGTCCCGCAGCCGCGCCCTGCGGCCGCACCCCCGCGCCGATCATGGAGTTGTGGTGGGCGTTTTGGGCACCGAAGCCCGCTACGTGCACCACCACAACTCCATGATCGACCGGGGAGGGGAGGGCGGGGCGACGGGTCGGGTGGGGGTGGGGTTAGACAGTGGTGGGGGCCAGTCCGTAGGTGAGGGCGTCCACCAGGGCGTGCCAGCTGGCCTCGACCACGTTCGGGTGGACGCCGACAGTGGTCCAGTCACGGCCTCGGCCGTCGGAGGTCTCCAGCAGCACCCGGGTGACCGCGCCGGTGCCGTGGCTGCCCTCCAGGATGCGCACCTTGTAGTCGGCCAACTCGAAGTCGCGCAACTGCGGGTAGTGCCGCTCCAGCCCCACCCGCAGCGCCTCGTCGAGTGCGTTGACCGGGCCGTTGCCCTCGGCGGTGGCGATCACCCGCTCACCGCGTACGCGGATCTTGACGGTCGCCTCGGAGACCACCGCGCCGTCCTCACGGTGCTCGACCAACACCCGGTACGACTCCAGTTTGAACGGTCGGGCCGGGCTGCCCTCCGGCAGTTCCGAACGGACCAGCAACTCGAAGGAGGCATCGGCCGCCTCGAAGGACCAGCCACCCGCCTCCAGCTCCTTGACCCGCCTGGTGACCCGGGTCAGGGCGTCGGGGCTGCCGGCCAGGTCCAGGCCGAGCTCGCGACTCTTGAGCTCGACGCTGGCCCGACCGGCCATCTCGGTGACCAGGATCCGCATGTCGTTGCCCACCACCGACGGGTCCACGTGGTTGTAGAGCAACGGGTCGACCTTGATCGCGCTCGCGTGCAACCCCGCCTTGTGGGCGAAGGCAGCGGCCCCGGCGTACGCCTGGTGGGTGTCGGGGGCGATGTTGGCGATCTCGGCGATGGCGTGCGAGACCCGCACCATCTGCGCCAGGCAGCCCTCCGGTAGGACGGGCATGCCCAACTTGAGCTGGAGGTTGGCGACGACCGCGAAGATGTCGGCGTTGCCGGGGCGTTCGCCGTACCCGTTGGCGGTGCCCTGCACGTGGCGGACGCCGGCCTCCACGGCGGCGATCGTGTTGGCCACCGCGCAGGCGGTGTCGTTCTGGGCGTGCATGCCGAGCAGCCCGGCGTCGATCCCCAGCCGGTTGGTGAGGTCGAGGATCGCGGCGGTCACCTGGGACGGGAGCATGCCGCCGTTGGTGTCGCAGAGCACCATCCGTTCGGCGCCGGCGGCGAGCGCGGTCTGCACCACCGCCGCGCCGTACGCGGGGTCGTGCCGGTAGCCGTCGAAGAAGTGTTCGCCGTCGACGAAGACCCGCCGGCCCTCGCTGACGAGGTGGCTGACGGTGTCGTGGATCATCGCCAGGTTCTCCGCGCCGGTGGTGCGCAGCGCCCGCTCGACGTGCCGGATGTCGGCCTTGGCGACCAGGGCCACCGCCGGGGTCTGCGCGTCCAGCAGGCCGCGCACCTGGGGGTCGTCGGCGACCGCCACACCGGCCTTGCGGGTGGCACCGAACGCGACGAGTACGGCGTGCCGCAGGTCCAGTTCGGTGCGGGCGCGTCGGAAGAACTCGGTGTCCTTGGGCACCGCGCCCGGCCAGCCGCCCTCGATGAAGCCGACGCCGAACTCGTCGAGCAGCCGGGCCACGGCCAGCTTGTCGACCACCGAGTAGGTGAGCCCCTCGCGCTGGGCGCCGTCGCGCAAGGTGGTGTCGAACACCTGGAACGTCATCAGGATCCTTTCTCGGAGCAACAAAAAGACCTCCCGCGAATGCGGGAGGTCTGCGCGCTCGGCAGAGGGGAGAGCCGGCGCGCTAGATCGCAATAATCAGGGCGGTGCTGGTCACGGTGGTTACTCTGCCACCCCTCCCCGGGATTTGGGAGGAACAACCCACATATCGGGATAGTGACAGAGGGTGGTTCCTGCTCGATCGCCGTACGGTTCACCGGAAACCGCCACTCGTGATCGGCTTCACAAGTCGCCAGGCCACCGACCGGCGCAAACGGCGGTACGGAAGCATCTGGAACGGATCCAGTTACGGCCACCGTGCCGCCTACAAGGAGGACCTGTGCTCACTGTCGGTGACCGCTTCCCTGAGTACGAACTCACCGCCTGCGTATCGCTGGACGCCAACAAGGCGTTCGAGACGATCAACCACAAGTCCCACGAGGGCAAGTGGCGGGTGGTCTTCTTCTGGCCGAAGGACTTCACCTTCATCTGCCCGACGGAGATCGCCGAGTTCGGTCGGCTCAACGGCGAATTCGCCGACCGGGACGCACAGGTCCTCGGGGCGTCCGTGGACAACGAGTTCGTCCACTACGCGTGGCGCAAGGACCACCCGGACCTGCGGGAGCTGCCGTTCCCGATGCTCAGCGACATCAAGCGCGAGCTCTCGGCCGCCTGCGGGGTGCTGGGCGAGGACGGCGTGGCGCAGCGGGCCACCTTCATCGTCGACCCGAACAACGAGATCCAGTTCGCCATGGTGACCGCCGGCTCGGTCGGCCGCAACGTCTCCGAGGTGCTGCGGGTGCTCGACGCCCTGCAGACCGACGAGCTGTGCCCGTGCAACTGGAACAAGGGCGGCGACACCCTCGACGCCAACGCGCTCCTCGCCGCCGGGGTCTGACCGTGGGTCTGGACGCGATCAAGGCGGCCCTGCCGGAGTACGCCAAGGACATCAAGCTCAACCTGGGCTCCACCGTCGGCACCTCGACGTTGACCCCGGCGCAGGCCTGGGGCACCGCGCTGGCCTGCGCGGTGGCCGCCCGTAACCCGGTGGTGCTGCGCGAGATCGCCGCCGAGGCGCTCGACCACCTCGGGCCGGAGGGTGTCGAGGCGGCCAAGGGCGCCGCGGCGATCATGGCGATGAACAACATCTACTACCGGGCCAAGCACCTCATCGGCGACGAGCAGTACGCCTCGATGCCGGCCCGACTGCGGATGCAGATCATCGCGCGGCCCGGGGTGGACAAGGGTGACTTCGAGCTGTGGTGCCTGGCCGTTTCGGCCATCACCGGCTGCGGGGTGTGCCTAGAGTCGCACGAGAAGACGCTGCGCGGCAGCGGTTTCACCCGGGAGCAGGTGCACGAGTCCCTGCGCATCTCCGCCGTGGTGCACGCCGCGGCGGTCACCCTGGACGCCGAGGCCGCACTGGCCTGAGCACGTACGCCCCGACGGGCCGATGCCGCATCTCGCGGCGTCGGCCCGTCGCCGTTTCCGGCCCCCGACGGCCGGGTAGCTCCTGCGGGGAGATGAGTTGCTCGGTGACAGTCAGGAGTGAACGGCATGGACAGGATTGATCCGCACGCCACCCACGCCGGGCCGGACCCGCTGCGCGGCGGCGGCCAGGGCGCGGTGCCCGGCGGCGCGCCCGCCGGCACCTTCGACCCCTGGCGCTACCGGGACCAGGCCGGTGTGGCCGACGCCGACCTGGTCGGCTACAAGGTCGAGGCCACCGACGGCGGAATCGGCAAGATCGACAGCGCCAGTCACGAGGTGGGCGGCAGCTACCTGGTCGTGGACACCGGCCCCTGGATCTTCGGCAAGAAGGTGATGCTGCCGGCCGGCACGGTCAACCAGGTCGACCACGACCAGCGCACCGTCTCTGTCGACCGGACCCGGGACCAGATCAAGGCGGCCCCGGAGTACGACGAGACCAGCCACAGTGACCCGAGCTACCGGGATCAGCTGGGTGGCTACTACGACGAGACGTACGGCGCGCTCCCGCCCGGCACGGCACGGTGACCGTTCGACCCGACGGCCGGTGGGGCGCTGCCCCACCGGCCGTTACCGTGTGAACGTGGACGCCACCGAGGACAACACCCAGGTCTCGCTCCCCGCCACCTTCAACTTCCGCGACGTCGGTGGCTACGTCGGCCACGACGACCGGCCCATACGCCGAGGCCGGCTCTACCGTTCCGACTCGCTGCACCGCCTCACCGAGCAGGACTCGGACGCGTTCGCCGCGATCGGGATCCGCACCGTCATCGACCTGCGCCGCCCCACCGAGGTGGAGCGGGACGGCCGGGTGCCGGCATACCAGGGGCTCAGCTACCGGCACATCCACCCGGAGCACGACGGCTGGGAGGCGACACCGCACGTGGAGGGCGCGAGCCTGGCCCGATACCTCGCGGACCGGTACGCCGACCTGGCGCAGACCGGCACCGCCGGGCTGGCCGAGGCGGTGGGGCTGATCGCTGACTCCGCCAACGCCCCGGTGGTGGTGCACTGCGTCGCCGGCAAGGACCGCACCGGCATCGTCTGCGCGCTGACCCTCGCCGTGCTCGGCGTCGACGACGCGGACATCACCGCGGACTACGCGCTGAGCAGCGAGGCGTCCGCGCGGTACAGCGCCTGGCTGGCCTCCGTCACCCCGGGCGGCATGGACGTGCCGGCGCCGTTCCTGAGCTCACCCGCCGAGGCGATGCAGATCTTCCTCAACGAGCTGCGTGTGGGCCACGGCTCGGTCGAGGCGTACCTGCGCCACGCCGGGGTGACCGACTCGCAGCTCGCCGCGCTCCGCGACCACCTGCTCGACGAGCCCACCGGGACGAAGCCCACCGACGCGTAGGGCCGACCGCGTCGGCCCGTCCGGGTGGACGGGCCGACGCGGCGACGACGCTCAGAAGACCTGCTGCACCCAGCCGTACGGGTCGGCCGCCTTGCCCCGCTGGATGTCGACCAACTGCTGACGCAGGGCCATGGTGACCCGGCCGGACTCACCCCCACCGACGAGGAACTCGCCGTCCGGGAAGCGCACCCCGCCGATCGGCGTGATCACTGCGGCGGTGCCGCACGCGAAGACCTCGCGCAGTCGGCCGCTGGCCGCGTCGGCCTGCCAGTCGGCGAAGCTGACCGGCCGCTCCTCGACCTGGTGACCGGCCGCGGAGGCCAGCGTCATGATCGCGTCGCGGGTGATGCCGGGCAGGATCGTGCCGGTCAGCGGCGGGGTCACGATCGTGTCGTCGTCGTAGACGAAGAAGACGTTCATGCCGCCCAACTCGTCGACGAAACGGCGCTCCACCGCGTCCAGGAAGACCACCTGGTCGCAGCCGGCGTCGATGGCCTCGGCCTGGGCGGCCAGCGAGGCGGCGTAGTTGCCACCGCACTTGGCCGCGCCGGTGCCACCGGGTGCCGCCCGGGTGTAGTCCGGTGAGACCCAGACCGTGACCGGCTTGATCCCACCGGTGAAGTACGCCCCGACCGGCGAGGCGATCACCATGTAGAGGTATTCGTTGGCCGGGCGGACGCCGAGGAAGGCCTCACTGGCGAACATGAACGGCCGCAGGTAGAGGCTGCCGTCCTCACCGGTGGGGATCCACTCCCGGTCGATCTCGATGAGCTTGTGCAGCGAGTCGACGAACACCTCCGGCGGCAGCACCGGCATCGCCATCCGCTGCGCGGAGGTGGCGAAGCGGGCCGCGTTGGCGTCCGGCCGGAACATCGTCACGCCACCGTCGGCCGTCCGGTACGCCTTGAGCCCCTCGAAGATCTCCTGCGCGTAGTGCAGCACCGCGCTGGCCGGGTCCATCGGGATCGGGCCACGCGCCTCCACCCGGGCGTCGTACCAGCCCTTGCCGTCGGCGTAGCGGACGGTGACCATGTGGTCGGTGAAGACACGGCCGAACCCGGGGTTGGCCAGCAGGGCGGCCCGGTCGGCGGCGGATACCGACGCGGCATTCGGACGGATCTCGAAATCGAGCTTGTCACCACCGCTCATCGCGCTGACCTCCCTGCGGAACAACGGCATGCGGGACCGCACACCGACATGGCTGTGCCAGAAACTTACCCCGAACGGTCGTTCAGCGGGTAGCGCCGGTCGGGCCGGACGGACTGCCCGGGCAGACCGACGCCGGGCCGATCGCAGCCGCGCCGGGACGGTCAGGATACGGCGTGGGCGGCGAGCCGGTCGCCGACCTCTTCGGTACGCAGCGGCACGCCCGGAACCCGGCTGGCCAGCTCGGCGGCGACCGCCGCGTTGACCCGGGCGGCGGACTCGCTGTGCCCGAGCTGCTCCAGCAGCAACGCGGCGGAGAGCACCGCGGCGACCGGGTCGGCGATGCCCTGCCCGGCGATGTCCGGAGCCGAGCCGTGCACCGGCTCGAACATCGAGGGGTACGCGCCCTCGGGGTTGATGCAGCCGCTGGCGGCCAGCCCGATGCCACCGGTGACGGCCGCGGCGATGTCGGTGAGGATGTCGCCGAAGAGGTTGTCGGTGACCACCACGTCGTAGCGCTGCGGCTGGGTGACCAGGAACATGGCCGCCGCGTCGACGTGCTGGTACTCGGTGGCGACGTCCGGGTGCTCGGCGGCGACCGCGTCGAAGGTGCGCGCCCAGAGCGACCCGGCGTGGGTGAGCACGTTGGTCTTGTGTACGAGGGTGACCTTGCGCCGTTCCCGGCGGGCGGCGCGGGCGAACGCGTCGCGGATCACCCGCTCCACGCCGTGCCGGGTGTTCAGGCTCTCCTCGGTGGCGACCTCGGCCGGGGTGTCCCGGTGCAGGGAGCCACCGGCACCGGCGTAGAGACCCTCGGTGCCCTCGCGCACCACCACGAGGTCGACCTCGCCCGGCTTCACGTTGCCCAGCGGGCCGGCGACCCCGGACCAGAGCCGGGACGGGCGCAGGTTGACGTACTGGTCGAAGGCGAAGCGGAGCTTGAGCAGCAGCCCTCGCTCCAGCACACCCGGCGGGACCGTCGGGTCACCGACCGCGCCGAGCAGGATCGCGTCGTGCCCGGCCAGCTCGGTCAGCACCGAGTCGGGCAGCACCTCTTTGGTGCGGTGCCAGCGGGCCGCGCCGAGGTCGTACTCGGTGGCCTGCACGCCGGGCAGCACCGCGTCGAGGACCTTGCGGGCCTGCGCGACCACCTCGGGCCCGATACCGTCACCGGCCACCACCGCGATCCGCGCCACGACCGCACTCCTCTGCTCAATGGTTCTGTCCCGGCAACGGTACGTCGCCGTCCCGCCTCCCGGTACGGCACGTCCACTATTCGGGATCGGGAATCCACAGCACCCTCTCAGCTGGGACTCATAGGGCGGTCATCTCCGCTGCCTACCGTAGTGATCAGTGGGTCGCGGGGGCCCGCTGACCAACGGGGTCGCGATGACGCGACGCCACGCGCGAGGGGGCAGATGCGATGCGCATCGACGAGCAGCCACGGACCCGCTGGCCGGACCCGTCCGCATTCCGCAGCCGCCGACCGGACCTTCGTCTCGGCAGCCGCCGGCACCGGATCGACCCGGCCGCCGCCACCGAGGGCCGGATCGCGGTGCAGCACACCGTACGCACCGCGACCGCCGAATACACCCTGCTGCTCAACGCGCCCGAGTGGCTCGGCCGCCGGGGCGTGGGCGAGGCGCTGCGGGACAGCGTCGCCGAGCTGCGCGCCATCGACCTCACCTACGGCCCCAACCGACCGGACAGCCTGGTCTCCCGGCTGCGCCGGGGTGAGATCAGCCCGGACTCGTACCCTCCGCTCGCCGATCTGGTGGACCGCTGCGCGGCGATGCGCGCGGCCACCGACGGGTGGTTCGACGCCTGGGCGGTGCCCGGTGGCTTCGACCCGGGCGGGTTGCTCGGCGGTTGGGCCGTGGAACGCGCCGCGGAGCGGCTGCGCGCCGCCGGCATCCACGACTACGCCGTACTCGTCGGGGCTGACCTCGTGGTCCGGGGCCGCGCGCCGCACGGTGGGCCCTGGCGGGTCGCGGTGCACCACCCGACCGCACCCGAACGCGCGCCGCTGGTGCTGGAGATGACCGCCGGCGCGGTCGGCACGTCCGGGGTGACCGGGCGGCACGGGCACGTGGTGGACCCGCACACCGGCGAGCCGGCCGATCACCTCGTCGCCGCCACCGTCGTGGGCCCCGACCTGACGGTCGCCGACGCCTACGCCACCGCGCTCTACGCGGCCGGGCCCACCGGCCTGGCGTGGTTCCGGGGTAGCTCCGACTATCGCGCGCTCTTCGCCCACCGACGCTGAGCGGAACGTCACCGCACCGAACCGTCGGGTTGCGATCGGCCCCCACGGTCTCGGCAACGACCATGGGGGCCGGTCAGCGACGAGTGCGCGTGGCTCGCACAACCGAGGGGTGCGGACCGGTCGGGCCGGACGTCGACCGCGCCACCCGAAGACGGGCCGGCGCCTCGAACTCGGCCAGTGACCGCAGTGCGTACGCTAGCGAATCGACTCAACTCGACGCAAGAGTCTCCACACCGGACCGTCGTGACCGGAGACTGCGGTAATCAGTCGTTAACCGGCGGCGAGGCAGTTTCGACATGGTGAACGGCGGATGGCACGCTATCCGCCGTGAGTTTCGATCTGAGCGTGTGGGCCCTGGAGGACGGGGCGACGCCCGAGGACGTGCGGACAGCGGTCGACGGTTGCCGGCAGGGGAGGCACATCGACCGCTACCCCGACCCCCGGGTGGTCAGCTTCTACCGGGCGATCACCGCCTCCTACCCGGACCGTCACCCCGGCCCGAACAGCCCGTGGGCGGTGGCACCGCTGCACGCCGCCCACGACCACGTCGAGCTGAACCTGCACCCGACCTGCGCGGACCAGGTGCTCCTGGACATCGAGCGGCTGGCCGGCGAGCACGGGCTGATGCTGTTCGACCCGCAGGACGGCTCGGTGTACCCGCCCCCGGCGCGACTGCCCGGCTGACCCCACCGGCGGCGCGGACGGGAAATGACGAGGGGCCCGGCAGATCGCCAGGCCCCCCACAGTGCTTGCCGTCTACTACTCGTCGCGCAGGTCCGCGGCGCTGGCCGCGGTGGCGCCGATCGACTCGGCGGCCGACGTGAGCAGGTCGGCGCCGAGCGCCTGGTCGACGGTGAGCGTCATCAGCGTCTCGCCGCCCGCCTCGCGACGCGCCACCTGCATGGCAGCGATGTTGATGCCCGACTCGCCGAGCAGGGTACCGACCGTGCCGACCACACCGGGGCGGTCGACGTAGCGCAGGAAGAGCAGGATGCCCTCCGCGCCGATCTCCACGTCGAAGCCGTCCACCTCGGTCAGCTTCAGCACGTCCCGAGCGCCGGAGTGGGTGACCGTCCCGGAGACGCTGACCGTCCGGCCGTCCGGCAGCGCGCCGCGCACCGTGACCAGGGTCGGCTGCTCGGCCGTGTCGGCCAGGGTGGCCAGGGTGACCTCGACGCCGCGCTCGGCGGCCAGGTGCGGGGCGTTGACGTAGGTGACCTGCTCCTCGACCACGGAGCTGAACAGGCCCTTGGTGGCGGCGAGCTTGAGCACCGACACGTCGTGGCTGACGATCTCACCACGGACCTCGACCGTGACGCTGGCGGCGACCCCACCGGCGACCGCGGTGAACGCCCGGCCGAGCTTCTCCGCCAGCGGCAGCAGCGGCCGAACGTCCTCGGCGACCACACCGCCGGCCTGCACGTTGACCGCGTCCGGGACGAACTCGCCCTGCAACGCCAGCTTGACGCTCTTGGCCACGGCGAGACCGGCCTTGTCCTGCGCCTCGTGGGTGGAGGCGCCCAGGTGCGGGGTGGCCACCACGTTGTCGAAGGCGAACAGCGGCGACGAGGTGCACGGCTCCTTGCTGTACACGTCGACACCGGCGCCGGCGACCCGACCCTCGGCGATCGCGTCCGCGAGCGCCTGCTCGTCGACCAGCCCGCCACGGGCGGCGTTGACGATGCGAACGCCGGGCTTGACGATCGCCAGCTCCTTCTCACCGATCAGACCCACCGTCTCCGGCGTCTTCGGCAGGTGGATGGAGATGAAGTCGCTCTCCCGCAGCAGCTCCTCCAACCCCACCAGGCGGACGCCGAGCTGCGCCGCACGGGCCGGCTGGATGTACGGGTCGTACGCGATCAGCCGGGTGCCGAAGGCGGCGATGCGGGAGGCGAAGAGCACCCCGATGCGGCCGAGCCCGACCACGCCGACCGTCTTGCCCTGCACCTCGACGCCGGTGTACTTCGACCGCTTCCACTCCCCCGCCTTGAGCGCGGCGCTGGCGCTCGCGGTGTTGCGGGCAACGGCGAGCAGCAGCGCGACAGCCTGCTCGGCGGCGGAGACGATGTTGGAGGTGGGCGCGTTGACGACCATGACGCCCCGCGCGGTGGCGGCCGGCACCTCGACGTTGTCCAGCCCGACGCCCGCCCGGGCGACCACCTTGAGGCGCGGCGCGGCGGCGATCGCCTCGGCGTCGATCTGGGTCGCGCTGCGCACGATGACGGCGTCGGCCTCGGAGAGCGCCGAGAGCAGGGCCGGACGGTCGGTGCCGTCGACGTGACGGACGTCGAAGTCGTGGGCGAGCACCTCGATGGCGGCGGGGGCGAGTTCTTCGGCGATCAGTACGACAGGATTCATCGGTCCTCGTAGAGGTCGTGTTTGCGATCGGCGCGGGTGGCCGGGCGCTGCACTGCGCCCTGCGCTGATCCGTGCCGTGGCCGTCAGGTGCCGGCTGCGCACCTACAGGCGATCGTAGGGGCCGCGCTGGTCGGCGTGTCCCGGTCTTCGGGGTGAGTGCCCTCACACGCGCGGTCGCGCGGCGGACATCGGCCGTTCACCACGGCGAAACCGCTGGCGCGCGCCCGTGCACACGGGTCGGGCGTAGTTGACGGCCCCGGGTCGCGCTGGGGAGAGCGCGGCCCGGGGCCGTCGGAAACATCGTCCGGAGCGGCCGGACGATCAGGCGGTCTCGGTGATCGGGCGATCGACCCAGCTCATCATGCCGCGCAGCTTCTTGCCGGTCTCCTCGATCGGGTGCGCCGCACCCTCGGCCTGCCACTTGGTGAAGTTGGGCCGGCCGGCCTCGTCCTCGGCGACCCACTCGCGGGCGAACTCGCCCGACTGGATCTCGCCCAGGATCTTGCGCATCTCATCCTTGACCCGGGAGTCGATGATGCGCGAGCCACGGGAGAGGTCGCCGTACTCGGCGGTGTCGGAGATGCTGTAACGCATCTTCGCGATGCCGCCCTCGTACATGAGGTCGACGATCAGCTTCAGCTCGTGCAGGCACTCGAAGTAGGCGACCTCCGGGGCGTAGCCGGCCTCGGTGAGCACCTCGAAACCGGTCTGCACCAGCGCGGAGGCACCGCCACAGAGCACCGCCTGCTCGCCGAAGAGGTCGGTCTCGGTCTCCTCGGTGAAGGTGGTCTTGATCGCGCCGGCCCGGGTGCCGCCGATGCCCTTGGCGTACGCGAGGGCGAGGGCGAGCGCGTTGCCGCTGGCGTCCTGCTCGACGGCGACCAGGCAGGGCACGCCCTTGCCGTCGCTGTACTGGCGGCGGACCAGGTGGCCGGGGCCCTTGGGCGCGACCATCGCCACGTCCACCTCGGCCGGCGGCTTGATCAGGCCGTACCGGATGTTGAAGCCGTGGCCGAAGAAGATCGCCTTGCCGGCGGCGAGGTGCGGCTCGATCGACTCCGTGTAGAGCTTGCGCTGGGCGGTGTCCGGCGCGAGCACCATGATCACATCGGCCTCGGCGGCGGCCTGCGCCGGCGTGACCACCCGCAGGCCCTGCTCCTCGGCCTTGGGGCGGCTCTTCGAGCCGTCCGGCAGACCGATCACCACGTCGACGCCGGAGTCACGCAGCGACAGCGCGTGGGCGTGGCCCTGGCTGCCGTAACCGATCACCGCGACCTTCTTGGCCTGGATCAGGCCGAGGTCGGCATCGTCGTCGTAGTACACCTCAACGCTCATGAGAACTTCCCTTTCGTACGACGGGCCGGGACGGCCCGTCGTGGTCTGTGCGGATGGATTCGCCGACGGCCCGCCGGGGCCGACCGGTGGCGGGTCAGGCGGCCCGGAGCGCGGGACCGGCGGTGATCGAACGCGAGCCGCGCCCGATCGCCACCAGCCCGGACTGGACCATTTCCTTGATGCCGAAGGCTTCGAGGTCGCGCAGGAGCGCGTCGAGCTTGTCCGGGGTGCCGGTGGCCTCGATGGTCAGCGTGTCGGGTGCGACGTCGACCACCCGGGCGCGGAACAGGTTGACCGTCTCCAGCACCTGTGACCGCGCGGACCGGTCGGCGCGCACCTTCACCAACAGCAACTCCCGGGCGACCGAGACCTGCGGGTCCAGCTCAACGATCTTGAGCACGTTGACCAGCTTGTTCAGCTGCTTGGTGACCTGCTCCAGCGGGGACGACTCAGCGTTGACCACGATGGTGATGCGGGAGACGTCCGGGTTCTCGGTCTCGCCCACGGCGAGGCTGTCGATGTTGAACCCGCGCCGGGAGAACAGGCCGGAGACCCGGGCGAGCACGCCGGGCTTGTTCTCCACGAGCACGGACAGGGTGTGCATGGTCACTGCGTCTCCTTTGTCAGGCCCTCGCTGCGCTCGGTGCATTCGGTCATGACTAGATGTCGTCCTCGTCGAAGACCGGACGGACGCCACGGGCGAACATGATCTCGTCGTTGCTGGTGCCGGCCGCGACCATCGGCCAGACCATCGCGTCCTTGCCGACCACGAAGTCGATCACCACGGGCGCGTCGTTGATCTCCATGGCCGCGGCGATGGTCTTGTCCACGTCAGCCGCGTTCTCGCAGCGCAGCCCGACGCAGCCGAGGGCCTCGGCGAGCTTGACGAAGTCCGGGATGCGGTGCTTGTGGGTGCCCAGCTCGGTGTTGGAGTAGCGCTCGTTGTAGAAGAGCGTCTGCCACTGCCGGACCATCCCGAGATTGCCGTTGTTGATCACGGCGATCTTGACCGGGATGCCCTCCAGCGCGCAGGTGGCCAACTCCTGGTTGGTCATCTGGAAGCAGCCGTCACCGTCCACCGCCCAGACCACCGTGTCCGGCTTGCCGACCTTGGCGCCCATCGCCGCCGGCACCGCGTAACCCATGGTGCCGAGACCGCCGGAGTTCAACCAGGTGTACGGCTTCTCGTAGGAGATGAACTGCGACGCCCACATCTGGTGCTGGCCCACCCCGGCGACGAAGATCGCGTCGGGGCCGACGATCTCGCCCAGCCGCTTGATCACGTACTGCGGGGACAGGGTCCCGTCGGACGGCTCGTCGTAGCCCAGCGGGTAACGGTCGCGCAGGTCGTTGAGCTGCGTCCACCAGTCACCGAGATCGGCGGTACGCCCCGCCGACCGTTCGGCGGTGACCGCGACGATCAGCTCGTCGATGACGTGCTTGGCGTCGCCGACGATCGGCACGTCGACGTGCCGGTTCTTGCCGATCTCGGCCGGGTCGATGTCCGCGTGGACCACCGCAGCGTCCGGTGCGAACGAGTCGAGTTTGCCGGTGACCCGGTCGTCGAAACGCGCGCCCAGCGCGACGATCAGATCCGCCTTCTGCAGGCCGTAGACCGCGGCGACCGTGCCGTGCATGCCGGGCATCCCCAGGTGCTGTTCATGCGAGTCGGGGAACGCCCCGAGCGCCATCAGCGTGGTGACGACCGGGATGCCGGTCAGCTCGGCCAGCCGGCGCAGCCCGTCGGTGGCGCCGGCCTTGAGCACCCCGCCGCCGACGTAGAGCACCGGCCGCCGGGCAGCGGCCATCAGCCGTGCCGCCTCCCGGATCTGCTTGCCGTGCGGGTGCAGGGTGGGCCGGTAGCCGGGCAGGTCCAGTGTGGGCGGCCAGGAGAAGGTGGTCGACGCCTGGAGCACGTCCTTGGGGATGTCGACCAGCACCGGGCCGGGTCGCCCGCTGCTGGCCAGGTGGAACGCCTCGGCCAGCACCCGGGGGATCTCCTCGGCGTTCTGGACGAGGAAGTTGTGCTTGGTGATCGGCAGGGTGATGCCCTGGATGTCCGCCTCCTGGAAGGCGTCGGTGCCGATCGACGGGCGGGCCACCTGCCCGGTGATCGCCACCATCGCCACCGAGTCCATGTACGCGTCGGCGATCGGGGTGACCAGGTTCGTCGCGCCCGGCCCGGAGGTGGCGATGCAGACGCCGACCTTGCCGGTGGCCTGCGCGTAGCCGGTCGCCGCGTGCCCCGCGCCCTGCTCGTGCCGCACCAGGATGTGCCGGACCGTCGAGTCGTAGAGCGGGTCGTACGCCGGCAGGATCGCGCCACCCGGAATGCCGAAGACGACGTCGACGTCGAGCGCCTCAAGGGACCGCACGAGCGAGCCGGCCCCGGAGACCTGGGTCGGGGCGGAGGGCCGTACCGCCGGGGTGGCCGGCCGGGTGGCGGCCTGGTCGACGTCGAGGGTCGGGTCGGCGGCCGCGCGGGCCCGGCGGGCAGTGTGGGCGAGGGTCTCGGGCGTGGGTCTCGTCATGGCGGTTCTGGCCTTCGGCTGGAGTGGCTGGTGGCTAGTCAAGCGATGCGACGCGGGCCGAGCCCGCTTCGCCGGGTTCCGATGGCAATAAAAACGGCCCTCGTGCAGATGCACGGGGCCAGCGCACTCTCGGTGAGGGAGAGTGCGCTCAGGTAAGTACTCGCAGCGACCGGTACGACGACATGTGGCTAAGCCTGACGCATCTCACGCGATGAGTCAACTGATCCCACATGTTGGTTAACGGACTGCGGCGCGTCGGCCGACGACGCGCCCTCGGCAGCCGGGTTGAGCTGCCCGGACCCGCCCGGAGCGCGACGTGGCGAGGGCACCGGAGTGGGACGCGCGCCCGGGGATGTGGCTGCCTCCAACATCGCCTCCAGGTGCTCGGCCGGCACCCCCCAGCCGAAGAGCGCGCCCTGCCCGAAGCGGCAGCCGGCGGCCACCACCGCGGCCAACTCGGTGGGGTTGGTCACCCCCTCGGCGATGACCTCAAGCCCCAACTGGTGGCCCAGTCGCATGACGATGTCCACCATCGGGGCGAAGGCCGGGCCGTCCTGGTCGACCGGGCGGACCGGCTCGTGCTCCGCGACCAGACTGTGGTCGATCTTGAGGATGTCGATCGGCAGCCGGCGCAGCTGCCCCAACGACGAGTAGCCGGCCCCGAAGTCGTCCAGCGCGATCCGCACACCGGTCAACCGCAGCGCGGTGAGCCGCCGGATCAGCTCGTCCAGGTCGGTGGCGACCGCGTGCTCGGTGACCTCCAGCACCAGCCGCTGCGGCGGCACGTGGTGGGCGCGCAGCGCCTCGGCGACCTGGACCACGTACTGCGGGGCGTGCAGCTCGCGCGGGGAGACATTCACCGACACCCAGACGTCGTGCCCGTCCGCCAGCCAGCGGGAGAGCTGGTAGCAGGCCTGGTGCAGCACCCAGGCGCCGAGCGGAGCGATCATCCCGCACTCCTCGGCCAACGGGATGAACTCGTCCGGGCCGACGTTGCCCAGCTCGGGATGGTGCCAGCGCAGCAGCGCCTCGGCGCCGACCGGCCGCACCGACGGCAGCGACGCCACCGGCTGGAAGGCCAACCGCAGCTCGTCGCGGTCGATGGCCCCGCGCAGCTCATGCTCCACCCTGGTACGCCGACGCAGCAGCTGGTCGTACTCGGCGTCGTACCGTTCGATCCGGTTCTTGCCGCGCTGCTTGGCGTAGCGCAGCGCCAGGTCGGCGTGGCGCAGCAGCAACTCCACGTCCGGCTCGTCGGCCCAGTCGGCCACCCCGATGCTCACGGACAGGAAGACCGGCCCTTCCGGCTGGTCGTACGGCCGGTTGAGCACCCCGAGGAGCCGCTCGGCGACCCGGTCCGCCTCGACCGACCGGCCCTGCATGAGGACGGCGAACTCGTCGCCACCGAGTCGGGCGGCCACGTCACCGGGGCGCAGGTTGCCGCGCAGCCGCCGGCCCACCTCGGCCAGCACGGCATCGCCCACATCGTGGCCGCGCATGTCGTTGACGTTCTTGAAGCCGTCCAGGTCGAGGCCGAGCAGCACGCACGGGTTGCGGTCCGCGGCGTTGCGGTGCAGCGCCCGGAGCAGCCCACGCCGGTTGGCCAACGACGTCAGTGGATCGGTGTGCGCCAGCTCACGGAAGTGCGCCTCCCGCTCGGCCAGGCGACCCGCGTACCCCCGGACGTCGCGGAGGGTGAGGTACTGCCGCGCCACCAGGGCGAAGCCCTCCGCGCTGCCGGCCACGACGCCCGCCGCGGTGAACCGGCCGTCCTGGGCGAGGTGGTACATCGCCGAGGCGGCCATCGCCACCATCGGGGCGATGGCGTACTCGCTGTCGCGACCCACCACGTCCAGGTCGACCTGCCCCGGCCGGTCGGCCCGGTGGATCGCCAGCGCGACTGTCAACAGGCCGGCGCCGAGCACCGCCGCGCCGGTCAGCGCCATCGTCGGCCCGGCCTGGCAGAGCCCGGCGCTGAGACCCAGCCCGCCGCAACTCACCGCGCTGATGCCGGTGCCCAACGCGGCGAGCCGTCGACGTGGCGCGGCGGCCCGGAAGACGATGATCACGGCGAGCCCGGCGCCGAGCGCGGCGCTCACCGTGGCCACCAGAATCGCCGGGCAGGCCATCGGGGTGGCGGCACCGAGCAACCGGGTGGGCTCGGAGAAGAGCACCCACCCGACGAACCACAGCGCCGCCGCCATGACCACGCCGTCCAGGGCGAGCCGGGCCGTTCCCGCCGCGGTGGCGGCCACCCCGGGCAGCCGGAGCAGACCAGCCGCGAAGGCCAGCCCGCTCACCGCCGTGCCGATCGCCACCATGGTCGCCCAACCGGTGCGCTGCCCCTGCTCGTGGACCCAGTGGTCGTTCGCGCTGAGGACGGCGACCACCCCGGCCAGCAGGCTGAGCAGGGCACCCCCGGCGGCCGCCGCGAGCAGCACGTGTGCCGGTCGGCGGGGCCCCGTGCGCCGCCGGGCGACGACGGTCAGAAGCGCGCAGGCCACCGCGGCGACGAGCCCGCTGAGCGCCGCGACAGCGACCATGCCCGGTGGAAGATGCACGCTCCCAAGAGTGCCGGATGGGCGCACCTCATGGGGGGTCGAGTGTGCATCTGTTGGGACACGGGAGACCACCCGGCTGGGCCTGCGCGTCGGCGGTGTCATGCTGGTATGCATGCCTGAGCTGCGGTCGAGGACTTCCACACACGGTCGGACGATGGCCGGCGCCCGGGCCCTCTGGCGGGCCACCGGGATGACCGACGACGATTTCGGCAAGCCGATCGTCGCCATCGCCAACAGTTTCACCCAGTTCGTGCCTGGTCACGTACACCTCAAGGACATGGGTGGCCTGGTCGCCGACGCGGTCGCCGAGGCCGGTGGGGTGGGCCGGGAGTTCAACACCATCGCCGTCGACGACGGCATCGCGATGGGCCACGGCGGGATGCTCTACTCGCTGCCCAGCCGCGAGCTGATCGCCGACGCCGTCGAATACATGGTCAACGCGCACTGCGCGGACGCCCTGGTCTGCATCTCCAACTGCGACAAGATCACCCCCGGGATGCTGCTGGCCGCGTTGCGGCTCAACATCCCGACCGTCTTCGTCTCCGGCGGCCCGATGGAGGCCGGCAAGACGATGGCGATCGAGGGCATCGTGCACAGCAAGATCGACCTGATCGACGCGATGATCGCCTCCTCGAACGAATCGGTCACCGACGAGCAGCTCGGTGAGATCGAACGCTCCGCCTGCCCGACCTGCGGGTCCTGCTCCGGCATGTTCACCGCCAACTCGATGAACTGCCTCACCGAGGCGATCGGGCTCGCGCTGCCCGGCAACGGTTCGACGCTGGCCACCCACGCCGCCCGCCGGTCGCTCTTCGTCGAGGCCGGCCGCACCGTCGTGGACATCGCCAAGCGGTGGTACGAGGGCGACGACGACTCGGTGCTGCCCCGCACGGTCGCCTCCAAGGCCGCCTTCGAGAACGCGGTCGCCCTGGACGTGGCGATGGGCGGCTCCACCAACACGGTGCTGCACCTGCTCGCCGCCGCCCGCGAGGCGGAGATGGACTTCGGCGTCGCCGACATCGACGCGATCTCCCGGCGGGTGCCGTGCCTGGCCAAGGTCGCACCGAACTCGCCGAAGTACCACATGGAAGACGTGCACCGGGCCGGCGGCATCCCGGCGATCCTCGGCGAACTGGACCGGGCCGGGCAGCTCAACCGGGACGTGCACGCCGTGCACTCCCCCTCCCTCGCACAGTGGCTGACCGACTGGGACGTGCGCGGGGGCTCCCCCACCCCGACGGCGGTCGAGCTGTTCCACGCCGCCCCCGGTGGAGTGCGCACCACCGAGCCGTTCTCCACCACCAACCGGTGGTCGTCGCTGGACACCGACGCCGCCGAAGGCTGCATCCGTGACCGCGAGCACGCCTACTCCGCCGACGGTGGGCTGGCCATCCTGCACGGCAACCTGGCACCCGAGGGCAGCGTGGTGAAGACCGCCGGCGTGCCCGACGACTGCCTGACCTTCCGGGGCCCGGCGAAGGTCTACGAGTCGCAGGACGACGCGGTGACCGCGATCCTCGCCAAGCAGGTGGTCGCCGGAGACGTCGTGGTGATCCGGTACGAGGGGCCCAAGGGTGGCCCCGGCATGCAGGAGATGCTCTACCCCACCTCGTTCCTCAAGGGACGCGGGCTGGGCCGCTCCTGCGCGCTGCTCACCGACGGCCGTTTCTCCGGTGGCACCTCCGGGCTGTCCATCGGGCACGTCTCCCCCGAGGCGGCCTCCGGCGGGATGATCGCCCTGGTCCGCGACGGCGACGAGATCGTCATCGACATCCCGAGCCGGTCGATCGAGTTGAACGTGCCCGCCGAGGAGTTGGCGGCGCGACGGGTGGCCGAGGAGAAGCGCGACAAGCCGTACACCCCGACCGACCGGCAACGCCCGGTGTCGGCGGCGCTGCGCGCGTACGCCTCGATGGCCACCTCAGCCAGCGACGGCGCCTACCGCCGCGTCCCGGAGTAACACCAGCGCCCGCCCGTACCGGGCACCATGGTTGCTGGCGCACGAGATCTTGGACAGTTTCCGTTACGTGGGCCCGCCGACCTTCAGGTCAACCGAAGGTCGCGCAGGTCGGGAGCTTCGGCGAGGAGGCGTACGCCATCGTCGTCGTGCCGGTGCACGGTGCAGCCGGCGCGGGTGAAGCGAACGGTGACTACCTGCCCGGCGTGCCGGGCCGCCAAGCGCAACAGGTCCGGCTCGGGATCGGCGACGAGTTCGCGCGGCCTCGACCACGGCACCGGAATCGGCGCTGTCGGGTCGGTCGGGGCGGCCTGGGCGACGGCGTCGGTCAGACACTCGACGCACCAGGCGAGCGCGGCGGCCAGGCTCGGCCGGTAGGGCAGATCGTCGGGGCTCACGGCTGCGTCCCGCGGCTTCACCTCGACCGACCAGCTCACGCCATCGGCGAGCAGCGGGTCGGCGGCGTTGTACCGCAGGTCGCACACGCCCACCACGAGAGCCAGGTCAAGGCCGAGGGCGAGCCGCAGCACCTCGGTCAGCGGCGGCGCGTCGGGGCATGCGGCCACCACGATCAGCCGACCGGCGGCCGTGCCCCGGCCGGCGTGGCGTACGTACTCCCCAACCGGGTCAGCCCCGGCCCACGGCAGCGTGACGTACCCGTCGCGGAGGTCCTTGCCGATCGGGTGCCCACCGTCGGCGTCGGCGAGGTCGTCGGGCCGAGCGCCGAGGACGGTCGACCAGGAGCCGAGCCGGTACCGCTCGGGTAGCCGCAGGACGGGCCGACCGTTGGGCTGGGTGGCGGCCAGCGGGGCGACCTCCGGTGTACCGGCCTGCCAGGTCAGGTGCACGACCCGGTGCCGCAGGTCGGTGACGGTCACTGCCACCGTCCGCAGCAGACGGTGGGTGTCGCCGCAGGTGAAGCAGTGCAGCGCGGACGGGCGCAGGCCGGCCCCGCAGCAGTGCGGGCAGTCGGGGTCGGCGGGGCGACCGCCGAGCCGACAGTCGCAGGTACGCAGCCGGCTGGGTGGCCGGCAGTCCGGGCAGGGCCGCCAGTCCACCGGTTCGCCCAGCCAGGGCGGGTCGGGTGGCTGGTAGCCGCGGCTCACCGGCACCCGCAGCCGACGAACCACCTGACCGGTGGGCTGCTCGGTGAGGACCTCCACCGGCGCGCCGGCCCGCAGGGTCGTGTGCCACCAGCGGCCGTCGCGCCACACGGCCTGCGCACCGGGCAGCTCGTCGGCGTCGGACGCGTCGACACAGTCGGCGAGGATGCGCCGTTCGAGCTGGTCGACATCCACGGCCGGTGTGACGGGTGGGCGCGGCGAGTCGGGGCGCAACAGCCGGGCCGGGGCGTTGCGGCCGCGCTCGGCGAGGCCGTTGAGAGCGGCGCTCGCGTCGGTGCGGCCAACCGCCTCCAGCAGGTCCCCACACCAACTGGACACGCCGGACGGCACCGGGGAGCCGGCCACCTCGTACCGGATGGCCCAGCCGAACCCCGCACCCTGCCGACGGGCCTCGACGACCAGGTCGAGCAGCAGCAGGTCGGCCAGCGCGCACAGCCGGGCCAGGCGGGCGGCCGCCCCGACGGCCGTCGGGGCGGTGGATCGGCCCAGCACCAGCCGCCAGGGGGTGTGGTCGGCGCGCACGATGGCGTGGGCCTCCAACTCGTGCCGCAGCGTCGCGGGCAGGTCGGGTCGCCACTGCCGGTCCAGCCACAGCGACGGCACGTCGGCCTCGTCCACTACCGCGCCGACGGTGGCGGCGAGTTCGCGTACCCGGGGAGAAAGGTCGACCGCCCACGCACCCGCCGGGTCCCGGTGGGGGTCGAGGCCGCCGGGCACGACCTGGTGGGACGCGACCGCGCCGGTGTCCAGGTTCGCGACGGCGACCACGAGCTGCGCCCGCCGCCGGCCCCGCCGACCGCAGCGGTGACACGGGTACGCGACGGTGCCCGCGCCGCGACACTGCTCGCAACTCCGGTACGCCTCCCGGCGCGCCCCGAGCCCGTCGTCGTCGGCGAGGAACCGGTCGCCGTAGCTGGTGCACCGGCACGGTTGCAGGGTGAAGGTCGCCCCGTCGCAGTCCGGGCAGACGACGACGGGCACGGCCGTCACCGACACCTCCGTGGTGTGCAGTCACCGCCGTGGTCCACCCGCCGCACACACCGCCGGCCGCCGTCGAGCGGCAGGTCGCAGAACACCCGATGGCGTACGCCCTGGGCGTCCTCAGCGGACACCGTGATCTCGCCCGCGTCCACCTCGGGCAGGAAGCCCAGCGAACGGGCCAACATGCCGGCGAACTGCTGGGCGGCCGGCAGATCAGCGGCGGTGAACGGCAGGTGCGCCACCCAACGGGCGCTCACCGGCGAACCGCCAGATCCTCGCGGGCCCGCCGGGACTGCCAGCACTTCAGCGCGTCCTTGATCCGCTCGGTCTCCCGGCGGCTGCTGCCCAGCGCCGCGTACACCTCGGCCAGATCGTGGGCGACGCGGTCAAGGAACTCGGCGACCTCCACGGCGTCCACGCCACGCCGGCCCCGGCGGGTGAACCGGCGTCCGCGGACCTGCCAGGGCTTCAGGGGTACGTAGTTGGCGGCCCGGTAGAACGCCGGCCGGGGTGGCTCGGCCCGGAGATGACGGAGAAACGTGCGCATGACAATGCCCTCCTTGGCAGGTGACGACCCTGGAGACGACGTCGCCCGAGCACCATCGCTCAGACGGCGCCGCCCACCCCGTCGCCGTAGCTTGTTCTGCGGCAGAGCGGCGGAGTGCTGCCAAAAGCAGACCGGGTGCCATCGGTCTGCGATAGACAACAGGGGTTAACCCGGTGCTGTTAGCCCCTGTCACTTGGAATAGGAACAGGACTACGGCAGGCTGAATCCGCCGTCACCGATCGGCAGGGGGCTATGGCGAACTACCTGCGGCGCGCTCGTCTTGCCAGGGGCTGGTCCCAGGCAAGGCTGGTCCATGAGATCGAGCAATACGGCCGCCGTCGCATGGTGACGATCGCTTCCACCAACAGCCTTGCGGTCTACGTCTCTGAATGGGAAAACGATCGGCGCAAGATCTCTAGCAGTTACGCGGCCATCCTGCGGAGCCTCCTCGGCACGACCAATGACGAACTTTTTTCCGATACCGTGCCCGTTGACGACGACAGGGACAGTTATGCGCGACTGGTCGAACAGCTCGACGCCTCGCACTCGGTCGGTCAATCGACGGTGCACACCCTTCGGCATCAGACCGAACTCCTTCGCACCATGGACCGTCAGCTCGGGGCGGCGCAGTTTGTCGACCAGATGCAGAGCCATCTGTCCCGTCTTCAGGAGAGCCTGGCCTTCACCGTGCTGCCCTCTGCCAGGCGACCGCTCGCCCGCGCTCTGGCAGAAGCCGCATCGCTCGCGGCATGGCAGGCCCTCGATGTCGGAGCGGCGGACCGCGCCTGGCGCCACTACGAACTCGCGAAGAGCGCCGCACGGGAGGCTGACGATCCGCTTCACCTCGCCCACGCGATGGGCGAACAGGCATACGTCCTGGCCGATGCCGGTCGACCGGAGCTGGGAGCGCAACTCGTGCAGGAAGCTCAGTCTTGTGGAGGAAGTTGGCTGTCGCCTCGGCTGTTGTCCTGGTTGGCCGCCGCCGAAGCAGAGCTGTGGGCGCTCAGCCGACGCCCCGACGATTGCCGCCGCTCTCTCGACCGCGCGAGCGGGCATCTCTCAGGCATCACGGGAGTTCGCGACCCCAACCTGCCAGGGATATTCCTCGACGAAACTCACCTCCGCCGATGGCGGGGACATTCTCTGGCCCTACTCGGCGACCATCGGTCTATCGACGAGTTGTCGGTGGCTTTGGTCGCGATGGACGACACCTTCGTGCGAGCCGCGGCGGGCATCCGCTGCGATCTCGCACAGGCTCATTTGATTCGGGGGGAAAGTGAGGAGGCACGCTCCCACCTACGAGAAGCCGGCTCGCTGGTGAACCTGACCGGTTCTGTGCGATACCGACGCCGCATAGATCGGATCAAGGGCTTGACGGATTCGGTGTTAGGCCAGCAATGACATGCAGGATGGCGATCAAGGTTCCCGACCCCGCCAACTCGCCGCGCGCCATCAGGTCCGGCATCTCACTCAGCGGCACCCACTCGACGCGACCGGTCTCCTCCGCGTCCGTGGGCGGGCCGATATAAGTGGCACCACGCCCGACGAAGATTTCATGTGGCGAGTCGACCATGCCGATCATCGGCTGGTAGGTGACCACACGGGTCAGGGAAGAAGTGCGCCAGCCGGTTTCCTCCTCCACTTCTCGGCTCGCCGCCGCTACCGCCTCCTCGCCCGGTTCGACGATGCCGCCAGGCAGTTCCCACCTTGTTGCACCAGGAATGAATCGGTAGCGCCGCAACATCAGAACCCGATCGTGCTCATCGAGCACGGCGACGACGGCGACACGATCTAGCCGAACGACATGGTGGGCGAAGGGCTCGAGTCCTGGCGGCTCCACGTCGACCAGATCTAGTCGCAGCCAACGATCCTCATACACCGTCCGCTCGCCCAGAATCCGCCACGGCCCCGGCTCGCCCATCTTGTTCTCGTGCACCCCGTGACGCTATCGTCGCCCGCCACACCGGACATCCCATCTGTAGCGGCATTACCGGATCTTGATTCGTGGATGCAGGGCTGCGTGCCAGCTTGCTGTCGGATAGTGTCCGTCCGACCACGCAAACGTGAACCGTTGGCGAGATCGGCAGACGGAGGCGGCATGGCCAGCATCGAGGAAGTCAAGGCGGCACTGATGCAGGCCGCCGAGCAGGGCAGCGTCACGATCAATCAGATCCGGGCCGCCGTCGAGAATACCGAGCAGATGCTGACCCGGCTGCGCGCCATCTCCGCTGGCACCGGCCACCCGACGATCGCCGAAGCCATCGCCCGAGGCGAGGAAAGCAGACAGCGCCTCGCCGAGGCCATGACCCTGATACAGGGCAGTGCAGAGGCGGCACGCCGCTACATCGGCGTGCTCGGCTGACCACCGAGGCTCCACAATGAGCGTCGGCGAGGTCAAGATAGCCCTGCGTGCCGCCATCGAAGCGGCCCGCCAGGGGAAGGAAGTCTTCGATCGTGCCTCCACCGTGGCTACGGCAGCGACCGCAGCGGCAGAAGCCATCCTGAACGACAGCCGAGACGAGGACGTGAGAGCCGTCCAGCAGGCACTCGCCGCCGCGAGTGCCGAGGTAGAGCCGACCCGCCGCCGGTTCGTCAACACTGCGAAACACACAACCCGCTACCTCAATCAACTCGGATGAGCGGCAGCATCGGCGAACTCGTCGCGCAGCTTCTCGTCGTACGCGAACAGCTCGATGCAGCGGCCGTCACGGCCTTGCGCGCCCGCACGGATGCGGAGCAGGCCCTGACCCTCTTGAACGATGTCCGGCGGGGTAGCAACGACCACCAGTTGCGGGAGGCCGCCACCGACGCCGAAGTGGCCCGTGACAAATCCGGGCGCTACGCCCGCCTCCTGGCCACCGCCGCCCGGCACATCACCCAGTACCTCAACACCATCGCCCCCGGTGCCGCGTCATCCGGGCCAGACGATGCCGCATCACCATCGGGGGAACGGCTGGTGGAGGAGGCCGAAGGTCGCAGCAGCAAAGCAGAGGCGTTCCTCCGCCGCCACGTCAAGAAGGCGGACGACTCCGAGGACACCCTCAAGCAGACCGAGCAATCGATCACCACTGGCCTTCGGGAGCTACAGAAGAGCCTGAAAGGCTCGGGGTCGACTGGTAGCACGACGTCGGCCCCCGCCAACCCCGGTGCGCCGGCTGAAGGTCCCCCGTTGGAGCACCCGGTCACATCAGTCATCATGGCTGCTGGCGCGGTCGTCGTAGGACTTCGAGGGGTCTGGAAAATGGCGAAGAATCGGCGCGAAAGGAAGCGATCTGATGAGCAGCCCTGAGATGGTCGACTACATCCGGACGATGATCAGAGGTGACCACGAGGCTAACGACCGGATCGAGGCCCGCCTTGACGAGATTGGCTGGGACGGCTTTCCGACCCTACTCGGCGCGGTCTTCTACTTCGCGGTCAACCGACGCTTCGACGAGCGGACAGTCCCTGGTGAGATCATGCGGTTCGTGGCCGACATGAGGGCGAGCACACCGGCCGGCACCCCAGAGATCGACGCTAACGCGGCCGAGCGGCTGATCCGCGCCGCAGTGGACCCCGGCATCGAGACGAACATCGATCCCCAGATGGCCGGAAGGGTCCAGGGTCTGGTGATCTTGCAAATTCTGGGCGACGGCGCCATTTCCGACGAAGATCTGGACGCGCTCCTCGTCGAGGCGGCAGACCTCGCCAGCCGGGTATGAGCTGCTCTTGAGCGTACGGACCGAGTTCAGCGACCTGATCCGGGCGATGGCAGGGCGTGACTGGGGCACGGTGGACCAACTCCTGGATGGGTCGGAGACCTGTCGAGCCAGCTGTCGCTCGCTCTTAATGAGGGACAATCGTTCCAACTGATCAACAAGATCATCGGGGAGGTTCACCATGGTTGACCTGACGGGCGCTTCCTGGCGCAAGAGCACCCGCAGCGCAGGCAACGGCGGCGAGTGTGTCGAGGTCGCCGGCAACCTGCCCGGCGTCGTCGCCGTACGCGACAGCAAGGACCCGCACGGCCCGGCCCTCACCTTCACGCCCGCTGCCTGGGCCAGCTTCGTTCGTGGCACCCGCCGCGACTAACCCGGCCCGCGCAAGCTTGAGCATCCCTACCCACCACCTGCCGTAACGACGAGGCCCCCGGCACGCGCCGGGGGCCTCGCTCTTCGGTCAGCCGACGGTCACAGGGTGACGACGGCGTCCTCGGCGAGGGTGAACAGCCCCGCATCCAGGGTGATCGTCTTGAGCTTGGTGCCCTTCGGAACGTCGAAGAAGACGTTCGCGGTCACCGAGTTGCCCGGATTGATCTCATCGAGGAAGCCCTGCCCGTCATCATTGCCGTAGATTCCGGCCTCACCGTCGGCCTCGTATTTCCGGCCGCTCGCGTCCTGCGCGGAAATGGTGCCGTCGGCGTGGAAGGTGTGCGCCTTCTTCGTAACGTTCTTGACGGTCACGCTGACTTTACAGAACGTGCCCTGCGCCTTCTTGTTGAGGAACTCACTGCCCACCTTGGCGATCCCACATTTCACGCTCTTGACGGTGAACTCGAAATCGCCGCCGCGCACCTTGTCGCCGATGCCGGCCGCCTTGGGCTCCGCCTTCGGGGGAGCCGCCGAAGTCTTGGCCGGCGTGGGCACAACCGCCTCCGTCGACGGTGGTGCTGCGCTCGCGGCAACACCGGTCGTAGCAGCGGGAGCGCCACTGCTGACGGCGGTGGCCTCACCCTTCTCGCCGCCAGAGGTAAGGCTGATCACCAGGCCACCACCACAGCACAGCACCACGAGAGCGGCGAGCCCGATGAGAGTGGGCAGCAGCCAGGATGGGCGCTTCTTGGGAGTGGGCGGTGGCGGGAACTGGCCGGGCGGCGGCAGCTGGCCTGCCGGGGGCGGCGGGAACTGCCCGGCGGGCGGTTGGTTCTGGTAAGGCTCGTTGGGTGCCGACATCGGGTGGTGTCTCCAGGGTCTTGACAGGCGCTGCCGCGCAAGAAGCAAAGCGCTTTGCACAGTGCCATAGGCACCGCGGAAAACTAGTCGTCCGGGCGGGCTGGAAACACACGACGAGACAGCCCGGAAGGCACCCGGTCTGACCAATTCAATGTCCACCGTTTAGGCAATTTTTGACCCCGGTCCCGCGAATATCGAAACACCTAAGTCCCCGGCGCTGTCAGAAATCCTACAAAAAGCTTCTTTAACTGACCACGAGCTTGCTGTTCGGCCAATGAGGGACCGGAGAAAACAGTGGCAGCGCGGCGGAAGCGTTTCGGCACGCACTGCGGCGATACTGTGCGCGTGGAGTACGTCTCCAGAGCGCCGCGACCGCCGCTGGACGGGCTGATCGACGACCTCTACTACCTGGAGGGCTCGTCGCCGTACGCCCGGCTGACGTTGCCGCCGATGCCGTCGGCGTTGCTCATCGTCAACCTTGGGGCACCGTTCCGCATTCGCGCCGGCACCGACATCGAGACGGCCGGGTACGCCGACGGCTGCGTGCTCACCACGCCCACCCGCGCGGTGGAGTTCGGCTACCCACCTCAGACCCGGTCCGTCGGCGCGCACATCAAGCCGTGGGGGCTGGCACCGTTCCTGCCGATGCCCGCGATCGAGCTGTGTGACCGAGCGGTGACGGTGGAGCAGGTCTGGGGCCGGTCCGCCATTGCTGAGCTGCGGGATCGGCTGGCTACGGCCGCGGGGCCGCACGAGATGCTGACGCTGTTTGAGGATGAGCTCGTGCGACGGCTCGGCGACGCGGTTGGCCTGGGGCTGGTGCGCCATACGAGCGGCGTCATCGCGGCGACCAACGGGGCGGTGGCGATCGACGACCTGAGGGTTTCCGCCGGTGTCAGCAGCACTCACCTGGCACAGCGGTTCAAGGAGCTCATCGGCGTCACGCCGAAGCGGTTGGCCCGCAGCTACCGCTTCGCCACCACCGTACTCTCGATCAACCCCGCCGAACCGGTCGACTGGGCTGGCCTCGCCAGTAGGGCTGGCTACTTCGATCAGGCCCACTTCGGGCACGAGTTCCGGGCCTTCACCGGGCTCACACCGACACGATATGTCGAGGTCAGGCGGCGGTTCCTGCGCGAACATCCCGGCCACGTCCTGGACGGCTGGCCGCTGCCGACCGATTGATTCCTTACAAGAGTGCCAGCCCACGGAGATCTAACCTGACGGCATCCGCGAGTGGAGGAGCGCCCATGGGCACGGTGGTCATGTATGGCTCGGTATCAGTTGACGGCTTCATCGCGGACGAGAACGACCAGCCCGGACCGCTGTTCGACTGGCTGCTCAGCGGTGACGTGCCGTTGGACGACAGCGGCCAGTTGAGGGTGTCGCAGGCTTCCTACGACCACACCCGGTCGTACTGGGACCAGATCGGGGCGACGATCGTCGGTCGTCACGTCTTCGACATGACGGACGGTTGGGACGGGAAGCCGCCGGGCGGGGTCGACCACGTGGTCGTCGTGACGCACCGGCCAAAGCCCGACGGCTGGCACCCCGAGGCGCCGTTCCACTTCGTCGACAGCGTCGAGGCAGCGGTGGCCGCGGCGCAGAAGCTGGCGGGTGACCGCCTCGTCGAGGTCGCGGCTGGCGACGTCGGTGGCCAGGTGCTTGCGGCGGGCCTGGTCGACGAGGTGCGCATGGACGTCGTACCCGTGGTGTTCGGCTCCGGCAAGCGTTTCTTCGGGTCCGTCCACGCGCAGCACCTCTTGGAGGATCCGGACGTGGTGATTCAGGGCAACCGGGTGCTTCACCTGCGCTACCGGGTGCGCCGTTGACCAAGCTGACCGGAAGGCGTGGCACACCGGTCGGTCGACAAAGGCGGTGCTTCGCATAGACGGGGTGGGCTAACGTGTCGACGGTCTACTGGGGATGGCCCCAGATTCCTACGGGGAAGGTCGGTACGTGTCAGTTTGGAAGAAGCCCGCGCTGGTGGCGGTCTCGGCGCTCAGCGCGTTCGCAATCTCCGCTTGCGGCGTGACGCCTGGCGCGTCCGAAGCGCCGAAGCAGCCCACCGTCCTGCAACTGCTGGCCAGTGACCTCAAGGGGTCGTTGCTGAAGGCCGTCGACGCCACCGACAAGACCGACTCGGTGACCGTGACGATGACGGGCACGATGGCCGGGGAGAAGATCTCGATGAAGGGCGTCCTGGACCTGGGCGACCCGTTCAAGGCCGACATGACGATGACCGACGCGAAGGGCAGCACGACCTCCGTCCGGATGATCGGTGCCGTGGTCTTCACCGAGATTCCGGAGGAGGGCCGCACGCGTACGGGTGGGAAGCGCTGGATGAAGATGGACCTGTCGGGTCTGGGCGAGCTGACCGGCACGGACTTCACCAAGCAGTTCGAGAACGCCGACCCGGTCAAGCAGGTCAAGATGCTGCTCGCCATCGAGGGCACGACGGTTTTGGGGCAGGAGACGGTGGACGGGGTGCCAACGGTGCACTACACCGTCACCACTCCGGTGGCGACCTACCTCGACCAGATCGACGCCGCGCGCCGGGACGTCACCGAGCAGGCGCTGGCCACGCAGGGCGTCAAGGAGCTGACGATCGACCTGTGGGTCGACGAGCAGTACCGGCCGCGTCGGGCCGGCCTGGTGATGGGCGCGATGGGCGACATGGTGATCGACTACACCGACTACGACAAGGCGGTGACCATCGAGTCTCCGCCGCCGGCGGAGACCGCCGACTTCGCCGAGATGCTCAAGGGTCTGCAGGGCCTGACCACCACCTGATCGAATCCCGGAGTACGGCCCGGTTGGCATGATCGACACGGGATCCAGTGATATCGGGGTATCGCGTGGACGCCGATACCGCGCGTTCAAGGATCCCGTGTCGATCATGGCCGGGGGCGGGCCGGAATCACCAGGTCAGGACGGCGCCCACGGTCCGCTGACGAACCGGCCGTTGCCGACGAACGGGCTGACGTTGGGCAGGCACCCGCCCAGGTCGATGGTCTGGGTCATCATGACCGGGCCCGGTTCGCCCAGGCCACCGCACTTCATGTGGGCGAAGCCCAGGAAGTGACCGAACTCGTGATTGATCACGCCCGCGTGGTACTCGTCGATGGTGACCGGGTACCCCGGTGAACCCTGGAGCCAGCGCCGCAAATTGATCATGATGGTCTTGCCGTACTTGCAGGAGTAGACACCCTCGGTGTCGACGCCGCTGGCGCCGCAGAGTCGGTCCACTGTCTCCGGTGTCGCCAGCCGCACGTCGACGTCGGCCTTCGAGGTGCCCACCCGCTGAAACGACCACGAGGCCCGGCTCAGGTTCACGGCTTTGTTGGTGACCGGGTGCTGTGCCGAGGTGGCCCATCCGTTCGGCGCCGCCAACACCTGCTCGATGCTTGCGGCGAACCGGGCCGGCTTCCAGGCGGGGATGTCACCCCAGGCGATGCCCTTCTCCACCGAGACGCTGTAGCGCACCCGCTCCTTGCCCGCACCGATCACCCGACCGGTGCCGGTGGCTCTGGTGAAGGTGCCGGCCGCCCTGGTGGGGATCTGCTCGTCGGTCGGGATCTCCGGGGTCGGGGTGTCGTCGGGGCTCGGTTCTGAGCTCGGCGCGGTCTGACCGGAGAGCGGCGCGTCGGCGTGCCCGGAAGCCGGTGCCGACAACGTGCCACACCCGGCGGTCGTCAGCATCAACGCCAACGCGATCGGCACGAGAAGCCGTCCCTTGATCCGCACGTGAAAACCTCCAGGAACGATCACAGGTATGTGAGGAACACCGGGAGGCTATGTGACTGCGGGTAAGGAAACCGTCAAGACGGCAGGCGACAGGACGCCACAAAAGGCGGTCAGTTAAGGGCATAACTGACGAAGAACAGTCGCGTTACGTGACCATGTCGACCGGTTTGAGCAGGGTCAGGCCGCTACGACGTGGTCGATCACCAGGTGCGCGGCACCGGTGATGCCGACGTCCTGACCGGCGGCGACCCGTTCGATCAGCAGGGTCTGGGTGGCCAGCGGGAGACACCGCTCGTAGAGGGTGGCCCGCATGCTGGCCAGCAGCGGCTCACAGTCGGCGAGCCGGCCACCGATGGCCACCACCTGCGGGTTGAAGAAGTTGACCACCACGGCCAGGATCTCTCCGACGGCCCGCCCGGCCTGCCGCGCCAGGGCGGTGGCCTGCCGGTCGCCATCGTCGATCAGGCGGATCACACCGGTCAGGTCGGAGACCGCCACGCCCTGACCCCGTAGCGCGGTGACCAGCGCCGCCCCACTCGCCACCGCCTCCAGGCAGCCGGCGTTTCCGCAGGTGCACGGTGGCGCGGGATCGGCCACCACCCGGCAGTGGCTGATGTCCCCGGCCGAGCCCTGCGCTCCCCGGTGCAACCGTCCACTGGAGATCACGCCGGAGCCGATCCCGGTGCCGGCCTTGATGTAGACGGCGTGGTCCAACTCGGGATACGCGGTGCGGTGCGCGCCGAGCGCCATCAGGTTGGCGTCGTTGTCCACGATGACCGGCACGTCGGTGCGGCCGGCGCAGAACGCGGCGACGTCGAAGCCGTTCCAGCCGGGCATCCGCGAGGGGCTGACGATCCGCCCGGTGGCGTGCTGCACCGGACCGGGGATGCCGATACCGATGCCGCGCAGCGCACCTGCCGCCGGGCCGTCGGCCGAGGCAGCCGGGTCGCTGCCCACCAGCGCGGCGACCTCGGCCAGCAGCGCGCCGAGCACCGCCTCCGGGCCGTCCTCGATGCGGACCGGCAGGGTGCGGGCCTGGACCACCCGCCCGGAAAGGTCCAGCGTTCCGACGCGGGCGTGGTGCGCGCCGAGGTCGATGGCGCCGACCACGGCGCCGCCGGTGGGGACGGCGAGCTGGCGAGGTCGCCGTCCACCCCGGGACCGGCCGGCGCCGGTCTCCTCCAGCAACCCCTGGTTGATCAACGCCTCGACCCGTTGGGAGACCGTCGACGGGGACAGCCCGGAGAGGCGGGACAGGTCGGCCCGACTGACGGCCGCTCCGGTGGCCACCCAGCGCAGCAGCTCGCGTGGGCCGCCCCGGAGGGCATCGCGTGGCGCGTCGTCAATCGTCACGTCAGCTTCTTAGCACCCGCAGTTTGTTCAAGCAACCGGTTGACTTAGTTTGCTGGCTACCTTTAGATGGCGCTGTTGGTTCGATATGAAGCTGACTTAGTTTTGTAGTCGAAGGAAGTGAGGCCGCGTGGTGGCACCAGCAACGACGGGTGCGGACCGACCGATGGTGTCGGTACGCGGCCTCAACAAGTGGTTCGGTCCGCTGCACGTGCTCAAGGACATCGACCTCACGGTGGCCGCCGGCGAGGTGGTCGTCGTGGTGGGGCCCTCCGGCTCTGGCAAGTCGACCCTGTGCCGCTGCCTCAACCGGCTGGAGACGGCCGGGCAGGGCAGCATCGAGATCGACGGCGAGCCGCTGCCCGCCGAGGGCCGGGCACTGGCCCGGCTGCGCGCCGACGTCGGCATGGTCTTCCAGTCCTTCAACCTCTTCGGCCACAAGACGGTGCTGGACAACATCACCCTCGGCCCCACCCGGGTCCGCCGGATCCCCCGGCCCGAGGCGCGACAGCAGGCGATGACCCTGCTGGAGCGCGTCGGCATCGCCGACAAGGCAAACCACCACCCGGCCCAACTCTCCGGCGGGCAGCAGCAGCGGGCCGCCATCGCCCGGGCCCTGGCGATGCAGCCGAAGGTGCTGCTCTTCGACGAGCCGACCTCGGCCCTCGACCCGGAAATGGTCAACGAGGTCCTCGACGTGATGGTCTCCCTCGCCGCCGAGGGGATGACCATGATCGTGGTGACCCACGAGATGGGTTTCGCCCGGCGCGCCGCCGACCGGGTGGTCTTCATGGACGACGGCCGGATCGTCGAATCCGGCGCTCCCGACGACTTCTTCGCAGCTCCGCGCACCGAGCGGGCCCGCGACTTCCTATCCAAGATCCTCCAGCACTAGCCCCCAACGGGAGGGTGTCATGTCAATCCTCAAGATGAGCTTCACCAGGCGGCGGTCGCTCGCCCTCACCGCCACCGCGGTGGCGGTGGCCCTCGCCGCGGCCGGCTGCGGCGGCGACAGCGACAGCAGCGCGCCGACGCTGCCCGGCAACCCCGGCCTCGGCGGCGACGGCGTCGTCGCCCAGTCGGTGTACGACGCCGCCCCGGTCGCCACCGACGCGGACATTCCGGCGGGTTCCACCATGGAGGCGATCCGCAAGCGCGGCTACCTGACGATCGGCGGGTCCCTGGACGCACCGCTGCTCGCCCAGCAGAACCCGGTCAGCGGCACCATCGAAGGCTTCGACGCCGACATGGCGAAGTTGCTGGCGAAGTACATCATCGGCAAGCCCGAGGTGAAGACGACGACCATCGGCACCCAGACCCGGGAGGCCATGCTCCAGGCCAAGTCGGTCGACGCGGTCTTCCAGACGTACACGATCACGCCGCAGCGGGCCACCCAGGTCGCCTTCGCCGGGCCGTACCTCACCTCCGGCCTCGCGGTCGGGGTCCGCAAGGACGACACCTCGATCAAGAGCGTCAAGGACCTCGCCGGCAAGACCGTGATCGTCGGGGCGAACACCCCCGCCGTCACCGCACTGCCCTCCGCCGCGCCCGGTTCGAAGCAGATCGCCTTCGGCACCGACCCGCAGGCGTTGCAGGCGCTGCTGCAGAAGCGCGGCGACGCGTACGTGCAGGACTTCACGCTGCTCGCCTCGGGCGCCAAGGCGAACCCGGGGATGAAGGTGGTGGGCGAGCCGTTCACCACCGAGGCGTACGGCATCGGCCTGAACCGGGAAGACACGCAGTTCAAGGAGTTCGTCAACAACTGGCTGAAGAAGATCCAGGCCGACGGCACGTGGGCGAAGGTCTGGGAGGCGACCCTCGGCTCGGTGGTGGAGGGTGGGGCACCCACCCCGCCCGTCATCGGTTCCGCCGACGGCTCCTGAGCACCCTCTCGTACCGATGGAAGCCCTCACCGACCACCTGAGCGCGCTTGGCCACGGCCTGGTCACGACGGTCGAACTGACCGTCGTGACCACCGTCGGCGCGATGCTGCTCGGCATCGTCGTGGCCACCCTGCGGATCGCGCCCGTTCCGCTGCTGCGCGCCATCGGCACCGTGTACGTCGAGGTGTTCCAGAACCTGCCGCTGCTGGCCCTCCTGGTGCTCTTCGTGTTCGCGTTGCCGACGATCGGCATCACGTTCCCGCTGTTCACCTCCGCCGTGATCGTCATCGCGGTGTACGAGGGGGCGTACCTGGCCGAGGCGATCCGCGCCGGGATCAACACGGTCGGTGTGGGCCAGGCCGAGGCAGCCCGTGCCATCGGCCTCACGTTCGGGCAGTCCCTGCGGCACGTGATCCTGCCGCAGGGACTGCGCGCGGTGATCCAGCCGATCGGCAACATCTGCATCGCGCTGCTGATGAACACCTCACTGGCCGCCGCCGTCGGCGTGGTCGAGCTGACCCAGGCGGCCAACAACGTGAACCTGGTCGAGGCTCAACCGATCGCCGTCTTCACCGGCGCGGGCCTCGCCTACATGCTGCTGGCGCTGATCATCGGTCAGGTCACCGGCCTGCTCGAACGAAGGCTGGCGATCGTCCGATGAACAAGACGCAACAGATCCTCTTCGACGAACCCGGCCCCCGCGCCCAACGGCGGATCCGGATCGCCACCGTGCTCGGGTCGATCCTCGTGGCCGGCGCCCTGGTCGCGGCCGTCTACCAGTTCGCCAGCCACGGCGAGCTGGCCGCCAACCGGTGGGAGCCGTTCACCACCTGGCCCATCTGGCGGTACCTGCTCAACGGCCTGTGGGCCACCCTGCGCGCCGCCGCCGCGACCGCCGTGCTCAGCGCCGCGCTCGGACTGCTGCTGGCGCTCGGCCGGCTGTCGACGCACCGACCCCTGCGGTGGCTGGCCGGCGCGTACGTGGAGATCTTCCGGACCGTCCCCACCCTGCTGCTGATCTACGTGACGCTGTTCGCCCTGCCGCAGTACGGGCTGAACTTCCCGCTGTTCTGGAAGCTCGTGGTCCCGCTGGTGGTCTCCAACTCCGCGGCCTTCGCGGAGATCTTCCGGTCCGGCATCCTGGCCCTGGACCGTGGGCAGACCGAGGCCGGCCTCGCGGTCGGGCTACGCCGTGGACAGGTCATGGCGCTGGTGGTCCTGCCGCAGGCGCTGCTCCAACTCGCCCCGTCCCTGGTCAGCCAGCTGGTCGGGCTACTCAAGGACACCTCGCTCGGCTTCGTGGTCAGCTACACCGAGCTGCTCTACAGCGGGCAGGTGCTCGCCTCGTACACCCACCTGCTGATCCAGACGTTCCTGGTGGTGGCGCTGATCTACCTGGTGGTCAACGCCTCGTTGTCGAAGTTCGCCCGCGTACTCCAGGCCCGCAACGGCCGCTTCGGCGGCCGGCGCGGACGGCGGGCCGCCGATCTGCCCCCGCCGCTTCTCGAAGGGAACACTCCCCGGTGACCAACTTCCGCTACGCCGAACTGGCCCGGGTCGTGCGCAACGGCTTCGTCGAGAGCCGGCACTACGGCAGCATCGTGGTGCTCGCCCCGGACGGGACGGTCGCCCTCGCCGCCGGCGAACCCGACGAGCCGGTGCTCCCCCGCTCCACCCTCAAGCCGGTGCAGGCCCTGGCCTGCCGGATCGCCGCCGGTGACGAGCTGACCGGCCCGGCGCTGGCCCTCGCCGCAGGCAGCCACACCGGCGACGACCGGCACGTCGAGGTGGTCCGGGCGATGCTGGCCGGGGCCGGCCTGACCGAGGACGCGCTCGGCTGCCCGGTCGACTGGCCGGAGGACGAACCGACCCGGGACCGGCTGATCCGCGCCGGTGGGCAACGCGAACGGATCCGGATGAACTGCTCCGGCAAGCACGCCGCGATGCTGGTCGCCTCCGTCGCCCAGTCCTGGAGCACACCCGACTACCTCGACCCGGAGCACCCGCTGCAACGGGAAACCGCCGCCGCCGTCGCCCGGCTGGCCGGCACGCCGATCGCGCACCACGCGGTCGACGGCTGCGGCGCGCCGCTGTTCGGCCTGCCGCTGACCGGCCTGGCCCGCACGTTCCAGGCGCTGGTCACCGCGCCCGCCGGGAGCGACGAGGCGCTGGTCGCCCAGGCCATGCGCCAACACCCGGAGTACGTGGGCGGCTGGCACGGGCACCCGAACACCGACCTGATGCGGGCACTGCCCGGCGTCCTCGCCAAGGGCGGGGCCGAGGGCGTGCTCGCGGTCGCCGCACCGGACGGCCACGCGGTGGCGGTGAAGGCGATCGACGGTTCGCCCCGAGCCACCACCGCCATCGCCCTCGCCGCCCTCGACGCCGTGGGCGTACCGGTGGGCGGGGCTGACGCGCTGCGCCAGGTGCCGGTGCTCGGCGGCGGCGTACCGGTCGGCGCGGTCACCGCCGTCATCGACTGAACCACGGCACCGTCTCGTACCGAAGCGCCACCGCCTCGCACGGAAAAGGAAAAACCATGAACACATTCGAGATCTGCATCGACAGCGTCGAGGGGGCAGTCGCCGCTGAGGAGGCCGGCGCCGACCGGGTGGAGCTGTGCTCCGCGCTCTTCGACGGCGGGCTGACCCCCAGCCTGGGCACCATCGAGACGGCCCTGCGCGCCGTCAGCCGGATCCGGGTGCACGTGATCGTCCGCCCCCGCGCCGGCGACTTCATCTACTCGCCGTTCGAGATCGAGGCGATGGAGCGGGACGTGCGGGCCGCGGTGGCCGCCGGAGCACACGGCATCGTGATCGGCGCGCTGACCGCCGAGGGTGACGTCGACGTGCCCACCACCCGTCGGCTGATCGCCGCTGCGGGCGACGCCAGCATCACCTTCCACCGGGCGTTCGACATGACCCGCGACCCGCACGCGGCCCTGGAGCAGCTGATCGAGCTGGGCGTGCACCGGGTGCTCACCTCGGGTCAGGAGGTCAGCGTGCTGGAGGGTGCTCCGCTCATCGCCGACCTGGTCCGCCGGGCCGCCGGCCGGATCATCATCATGCCCGGCGGTGGCATCACCCCGCGCAACATCGCCCGGATCGTCGAGGCGACCGGCGCCGACGAGTACCACTTCGCGGCCCTGGTCAGCTCGGACAGCCCGGCCGTGCACCGCAACCCGGCCCCGCTGATGGGCGGCAGCCTGAACCGTCCCGAGTACGAGCGCTCCGGCACCTCGGGCGCCCTGGTCGGCCAGGTACTCGCCGCCGCCCGCGCCTGACCGGCAGCCCTTTTCCGACGAGCGGTGGGCCTGGAGGAGTCACCTCCGGGCCCACCGCTCGCGCGCGTCACTCGGCGGGTACGGCCGTGGGGTGGCTCGCCGAGGGAAGGGCGACCGCGCGGGCGTACCGGATGGCGGCGGGGGTGTCCGGGAAGACCAGTTCCTCGCGGCGTAGGTCGTCGGCGACTCCGAGGGTGGCGAGGACCTGGTCGTGGGCGGGGGTGATGCCGGAGAGCAGGACGGTGATCCCGCGTCCGCGCAGCCGTCCGATCGCGTCGCCGAGGACGTGCGCGCCCGTGGCGTCCATGGTGGTCACTCGGGACATCCGCAGGATGACGACCCGGACGTCGGCGACCTCGGACAGTTCGAGCAGGAAGGTGTGGGCCGCGGCGAAGAAGAGCGGCCCGTCCAGCCGGTACGCGACGATGTGTTCGGAGAGCAGCGCGTACTCCTCGGCGCTGTGGTCCCCGGGGTCGAGGGGCACCTGTTCCAGTCGGGCGCTGCGGGCCACCGCGCGCAGGGCGAGCACCACGGCGACGGCAACGCCGACCGCGACGGCGGTGACGAGATCCCAGATCACGGTGACGGCGAAGGTGAGCACCAGAACGACGGCGTCGCCCCGGGTGGCTCGGGCCAACGCCCACAGCGAGGCGGCCTCCACCATCCGGACGGTGGTGGCGAGCAGCACCCCGGCCAGGGCGGCGAGCGGGATGCGGCCGACCAGCGGTGCGGCGGCCAGCACGATCGCCGCGAGGGCGACGGCGTGGGTGAGGGCGGCCAGCTTCGAGGCCGCCCCGGCGCGGACGTTGACAGCTGTCCGGGCGATGGCGGCGGTCGCCGGGATGCCACCGAAGAGGGGGGCGGCGAGGTTGGCCAGCCCTTGGCCGAACAGTTCCCGGTCCGGGTCGTGCCGTTCACCGACGGTCATGCCGTCGGCGACGGTGGCGGACAGCAGGCTCTCCAGGGCGGCGAGCGCGGCGACGGCGAGGGCGCTGGGCAGCAGCACGCCGAGCGCGGCGAGGTCGAGGAAGCCGAGCGAGGGTGCGGGCAGGCCCTGCGGCAGCGCGCCGATCCGGACCAGATCGACCGGAACGATCTCGACGAGGACGGTGGCGGCGGCCACGCCGAGCAGCGAGAACGGCAGGCCGGGCCGCCACCGGGCGCCCAGCAGCATCAGCGCCGCGACGGCCAGGGCCACCGCGAGCGCGGCGGGCTTCGGGTGTGCGACGAACCGGGTGACCGCGTCGGCGGCGACGGCCCAGACCTTCTCCCCGTGCGCGTCGGCGACGCCGAGCGCGGCGGGCACCTGTTGCAGGGCGATGACCACCGCGATGCCGGCGGTGAAGCCCTCCAGCACCGGGGTGGGGAGGTAGCGGACGTACCGGCCCAGGCGGGCCACGGCGAGCGCGATCAGCACCAGGCCGGCCATCGCCCCGACCATGAGCACACCGGTGGCGCCGAACTGCTGCACCACCGGCACCAGCACCACGGTCATCGCCCCGGTCGGACCGGAGACCTGGAGGTTGGAGCCGCCGAAGATGGCGGCCACCGCACCGGCGATCACAGCGGTGATCAGCCCGGCCTCGGCACCGAGACCGGAGGTGACGCCGAAGGCCAGGGCCAGCGGCAGCGCCACCACCGCCACGGTGAGCCCGGCCAGCAGGTCCCGGCGCGGGGAGCGACGGACGGCCGCCCAGTCGGCTCGGCCGGGCAGTAGCCCGAGCAGCCGCTCGCGGGCGACGGGGATGACGCCGCTCACCTGTCCGCGCCGGTGGCGCGCAGCTCGTCGAGGAGGCCGTCCCGGTCGGTGAGGACCGCGCCGAGGATCCGCCGCCCGGCGGCCAGCAGGTCGGCCACGTCCGGGGTGCTGAGCGCGTACATGACGAGGGGACCATCGCGGTGTGAGGTGACCATCCCGGCGCGGCGCAGCACGGCGAGTTGCTGGGAGAGGTTGGATGCCTCGACCTCGATCACGGCGAGCAGGTCACGTACCGGTTTCGGTCCGTCCTGGAGGAGTTCGAGGACCCGGATGCGCACCGGGTGCCCGAGGGTGCGGAAAAGTTCCGCCTTCGCCTGATACAGCGGGACCGACATGAACACCTCTCCCTATCGATGCGAAGACTTTATCACTTGAAGAAATCTGCAATCGCTGACCCGTGCCAGACAAGTCTGCACGTGCCCGCAACGGGCTTTGGATCGTCTTCCCGTGGTTTACTCGCAGGGATGCGCTTGTAACACCCCACGAACTAGGGGCACACGAACGATGCTGCTGAGTTTCCGCTTCGCCAACCACCGATCGTTCCGCGACGAGCACCAGCTCAACCTGACGCCCGTCTACGGGGACGGGGCCTCGGCCGACGAGCCAGCCCCACAGGCGGTTCAGGTCGTCGGCATCTTCGGGGCCAACGCCTCTGGCAAGTCAAACTGCCTCGGCGCGTTGGCGTTCATGCGGCAGACCGTCGTGGAATCCGACCGCGCGGTCGAGCCTGGCCTGGGTCTGCACCGAGAGCCGTTCGGGTTGGATCCGGAATTCGCCACCCAGCCGTCACGCTATGTCGTCGACCTTCTGCTCGGCGGCGTCCGGCACACCTACGGCTTCACGATCGACGACGACCGGGTGCTGGAGGAATGGCTCTACCACTATCCGGTTGGGCGCAGGCGGCGCGTGTTCGAGCGGGACGGCGACACCTTCTCCTGGGGCGAGGAGACGGGCCGACGTAACGACCTGGAGCAGATCGCCGGCATCACCGCTCCGACAGCCCTTTTCCTCAGCACGGTCGCCCGCTTTGGTCACAGCCGCCCCCAGTCGGACCCGGCAGACCCGCAGCCGCTGCACGACACCTATCGGTGGTTCTACCTGATGGGCCAAGTCACTGACCCCACCCCTGGGCTGTCCGCCCTCATCCGCATCGGCCAATCAGACGCCGACGAGGCACGCCGGCTCGCGGTGGACCTGTTGCAGGCCGCCGATGTTGGGGTTGTCGACGTCGTCGTTCTCTCGGATCCAGCCGACGACCATTCCGCCTGGGCCGAATCGTCGACCCAGGGCATGAGAGCCCGGGTGAAAAAGGCCATGGCGGGAGCCCGGCGCCCACCCGTCATCCTGTTCGCGCACCAGGGACCGCACGGTCTCGCGCTGCTCGACCTACAGAACCAGTCGACCGGCACACAGCGACTACTGACCCTGGGCCTGCACGCCGCCACGATGCTGCGCACTGGTGCCACGATGCTGATCGACGAGATCGACGCCAGCCTGCATCCGGTGCTCACCGCGAAGCTCGTCAGCCTGTTCCGTAGCCCGCAGGCGAACCCCCTGGGCAGCCAACTCATCTTCACCAGTCACGACGCCGCCCTTCTCGGCACCCTCGACGGGGAGGAGATCCTGCGCCGCGACGAAATCTGGTTCGTGGAGAAAGACGACGAGGGTGCGTCCTCGCTGTACCCGCTGACCGATTTCAAGCCCCGTAAGGAAGGCGAGAACCGTCAGCGCCGTTACTTGAACGGCAACTACGGCGCGGTTCCCAACCTGTCCACCGACCTGTTCGAGCAGGCACTTGCCAAACCCCTCCACTTCCGTCGGCCAGATCATCGCCGCGCTACGCGATGATCGTGTCCGAACAGGGAAGTGATCGGGTCGCCCGATGAGCCGCTGCTCGAACGAGGGGGTCGGCTTAGCGTTGGCGGATGTCGTTGACGCAGCGCAGCACCGGACGGCCGGTCAGCGCCGCCGGGTCCAGCGCGGTGTCCGCGCGTACGGTGAAGGTGGTCGACTCGCCCGGCAGCAGGGTGACCAGGGCCTTGTCCGCGGATGCCGTCGGGTCGAGGCGGTCCGGGAAGAGCGTCAGGTCGCGCAGCACGGTGCGGGCGGTGACCCGGACCCGTTGCCCGCCGTCGGCCGGCTCGACCGTGGCGTCCCAGGCCGCCGCCGGCCAGTCCACCTCCCGGTCCTCGGCGAAGAACCACAGCGCGCGCTCCGCGGTGCCACCGGCCTCCGCGACCAGCACCTCGCGGCGGCCGTCGTCCGGCCGGGCCAGGTCCGCCGGCAGCGCCAGCACCACCGAGGAGTACGCCGGGACGTCGAGGTCGACCGAGGTCTTCGCCCTCGGCGCCCCGGTGAGCGTGCACCGGGTCACCGACGCCGACGCCCGCCAGGGTGTACCACCGTCGTTGACCGCCACCAGCGCCAGGCCGCCGTCGCGGGGCTGCACGGTGAGGAGCCGATCGGCGTACGCGTGGCGCAGCGCGTACCACAGGGGTTTGCGGCGGCCGTCGCCGTCGACGGCCGACCAGGAGGTCACCGGCCAGCAGTCGTTGAGCTGCCAGACGATGGTGCCCGCGCAGACACCCCGGTGCGAGCGGAAGTGCTCCACCCCGAGCTGGATCGCGCGGGCCTGGTTGAGCTGTGTCAGGTAGTGCCAGTCGTCGAAGTCCGCCGGGGCCGGCAGGTGCGCGTCGAGGCCACGCTGGAGCTTGGCGTCGCCGTCGGCCGCCTTCTGGTGGTGTGCCATGCCCGGTGAGTCGTGCGCCAGGGGTTCGTCGCTCAACGCCCGGCGCAGCGTCGCGTACGCCGGTGGGGCCTGGTAGCCGAACTCGGCGACGAAGCGTGGGACGTACTGCCGGTACCTGGTGTAGTCGTCGGTGTTCCACACATCCCAGATGTGGGTGGTGCCGTGCGCCGGGTCGTTGGGGTGGATCGCCTCGGTGCCCGACCAGGGGCTGCCCGGCCAGTACGGGCGGGTCGGGTCCAGCTCGCCGACGATCCGGGGCAGCACGTCGAGGTAGTAGCCGCGCCCCCAGGTACGCCCGTCGAGGTCCTGCTGCCAGTCCCAGTCGTGCCAGCCCCAGATGTTCTCGTTGTTGCCGGTCCAGAGCACCAGCGACGGGTACGGAGCGAGCCGGGTCACCTGCTCGGTGGCCTCGGCGGCCACCTCGGTGCCGAACGGCTCCTCCTCCGGGTACGCGGCGCAGGCGAAGAGGAAGTCCTGCTGGACGAGGAGCCCGCGCTCGTCGGCGAGGTCGTAGAAGTCCGCCGACTCGTACCGGCCGCCACCCCAGACCCGCAACAGGTTGACGTTGGCGGCGGTGGCCTGGTCGAACCGCTCGGCCAGCCGGCCCCGGGTGATCCGGGTGGGGAACACGTCGTCGGGGATCCAGTTGACCCCGCGGACGAAGACCGGGACGTCGTTCACCGACAGCACGAACGGGGTGCCGTGCTCGTCGGGGGTGGTGTCCAGCCGTACCGTGCGGAAACCGATCCGGTGCGACCAGCTGTCCAGGGTGTCGCCGCCCGGCGCGTGCAGTGTCACCTCGATCGGGTGGCGCGCCTGGTCGCCGTACCCCCGGGGCCACCACAGCGCGGGCTCGCGGACGGTGAGGGCCAGCACGGCCGTGCGCTGCCCGGCCGGGACGACGACCTCGGCGCGGACGCCGGCGACGGCGGCGCGGACGGTCAGCGGGACGTCCGCGACCCGCTCGATGTCGACGTGCACCTCGACCCGACCGTCACGGCCGTCCATGGTGACGAGTGGACGAACGGTGGCCAGCCGGGCCGTCGACCACGCGTGCAGGCTGATCTCCTGCCAGATGCCGGCGGTGACCAGGGTCGGCCCCCAGTCCCAGCCGAAGTTGCAGGCCATCTTGCGGATGAAGTGGAACGGCTCCGGGTAGGCGTTCGGCCGGTCGCCGAGCCGCTCCTGCTGCGCCTCGGCGTAGCGGTACGCGGAGTCGAACCTGACCACCAGGTCGTTGGCACCGTCGCGGAGCAGCGGGCGGACGTCGAACCGGTAGCCGCGGTGCATGTTCGCGGTGCGGCCGACCTCGACACCGTTGAGGGTGAGCGTGGCGACGGTGTCCAGGCCGGCGCAGACCAGGTCGACGCGGTCGTCGTCGCCGGCCCGGTGGACGAAGCTGGTCTGGTAGACCCAGTCGGTGTGCCCGATCCAGGCCACCGCGTGCTCGTTGTCGTCGAGGTAGGGGTCTGCGATCAGCCCGGCGTCGAGCAGGTCGGTGTGCACGCAACCGGGCACGGTCGCCGGCACGGACCGGTCGGCGACCGCCACGGGCACCTGCGCTCCGGGGGCCGCTCGCAGGGTCCAGCCGTCGTAGAGTGCCTGTCGGCTCACGATTTCCCCGCACCTTCTGCATCGAAAGACGCTGACTGAACCGGATAAGCTGAGCCACGGTACGGTTCGGACTCCGGACTGTCAACGGCCGGGAAGTGGAGGAGCACGCCGGTGAAGCGGCCGACAATCGCCGACGTCGCTCAACGCGCCGGGGTGTCCAAGGGTGCGGTGTCGTACGCGCTGAACGGGCAGCCCGGCGTCTCCGAGGCCACCCGGCAGCGCATCCTGGCCATCGCCACGGAGATCGGGTTCCGGCCGAGCAGCGCCGCCCGCGCCCTCTCGGCCGCCACCGCCGGGGCGATCGGTCTGGCGCTGTGCCGACCGGCCCGGACACTCGGCGTCGAGCCGTTCTTCATGGCGCTGATCAGTGGCGTCGAGGCCGAACTCTCCGCCCGCTCGTACGCGCTGACCTTGCAGGTGGTGGCCGACCACGACGCCGAGATCGCGGTCTACCGGCGGTGGTGGGGCGAACGACGGGTGGACGGGGTGCTCGTCTGCGACCTGCGCACCGACGACCGTCGCATCCCCGCACTCGAACAGCTGCGCCTACCGGCGGTGGTGATCGGTGGCCCCGGCGGCACCGGCGAGCTGGCGAGCATCTGGGCCGACGACGCCGCCGCGCTGACCGAGACGGTGGAGTACCTGGTCGCGCTCGGGCACCGGCGGATCGCCCGGGTCGCCGGCCTGCCCGACCTGCGGCATACCGAGATCCGCTCCGACGCGTTCGCGGCGGTCCGCGACCGGCTCGGCCTGGTCGACGCCGTCACCGTCTGGTCCGACTACACCGGCGAGGAGGGTGGTCGGGCCACCCGCCGGTTGCTCAGCTCGGCCAACCGGCCCACCGCGGTCATCTACGACAACGACGTGATGGCCGTCGCCGGGCTCTCCGTCGCCCAGGAGATGGGCCTGACCGTGCCCGGCGATCTGTCCATCGTGGCCTGGGACGACTCGCCGCTGTGCCGCCTGGTGCACCCGCCGCTGACCGCGCTGGGCCGGGACATCCCGGCGTACGGCGCGCACGCCGCCCGGCAACTGCTCACCGTCGTCGCCGGGCAGCCGGCCGGCCGGGTGCAGGACGAGACGGCGCACCTCACGCCGCGTGGGAGCACCGCACCGCCCCGAGGGAGATGAACCGGTTCAGCGGGATGCTGACGGGAACTCCTCGAAGTACGCCTCGACCCGTTCGGCCGTCGCCGGGCGGGCCAGTGCGAACCCCTGCCCGTACCGGCAGCCGCCCCGGCGCGCCCCCTCGACCTGGGTCGACGACTCCAACTCCTCGGCGACGAGCTCGACGCCCAACCGCTCGCCCACGTTGACCACCACGTCGATCAGCGGCGGCTGCCCGTCCGGCCGCGCGCCCACCAACTCCGGACCCACCTTGAGCAGGTCGATCGGCAGCCGGCGGAGCTGAGCCAGCGAGGCGTGCTCGGCCCGGAAGTCGTCCAACGCGGTGCGGACGCCCAGTGACCGGAGCCCAGCCAACCGGGCCACCACGGTCGGCAGGTCACCGGCGACCCTCGGCTCGCTCACCTCCACCACCAGTCGCTCCGGCGGCACCCCGTACGCGGCCAGCACGGCGGCGAGCCGCTGGACGAAGTCGGGGGTGGTCAGCTCCCGGGTCGTGACGTTGACCGCCATCCACAGCTCCCGGACGCCCACCGACCAGTCGGACAACTGCCGGCAGGCCCGGTCCAGCACCCACCACTCCAACTCACCGACCAGGTCCAGATCCTCGGCGACCGGCAGCAGCTCGACCGGCAACACCGTGCCGAGCACCGGGCTGCGCCACCGCAGCAGCGCCTCCGCGCCGACCGGCTGCCCGTCGGCCAGATCGACCACCGGCTGGTAGACGAGATCCAGCTCGCCGCGCGCCACCGCACCGGGCAGTTCGCGTTCCAGGTCGAGCCGGCGCACCAACTGTTCCTCCAGGAACGCGTCGTACCACTCCACCCGGTCCCGGCCCAGCTGCACGGCCCGTCGACGGGCCAACTCGGCCTGCCGGAGCACGTCGGCCGGCCCGGTGCCGCTCACCTCGGCCAACCCGATGCTCGTCTGCACCCGCAGCATCACGCCGGCCAGCCGGTACGGCGGGTTGAGCGCGCTCAACAGCCGGGTGCCCAGCTCGTACGCCAGCACCGGCCCGGCCGCGGTGACCACCGCGAAACCGGAAGCCGTGCACCCGGTGACCAGGTCGTCCGGGGCGATGACCCGGCGGGCCCGGTGCACCGCCTCGGCCAGCACGTCCTCCCGGGCGGTCGGGCCGACCCCCTCGGTGCCGTGCAGGTCCACCAGCAGCAGCGCGCCGGCCGGTGCCGGCACATCACCGATCGCGGCGAGCGCGTCCAGCAGCGCCGCCCGGTCGCCCGGTGGGCCGCTCGCCGCCGCGCCGGGCCGTGGGGTGAGCCCCGACCACCCGCGACTGTGCGCACCGGACCAGGTGTCGACCCCGACCGTGGTGGCCACGCCCTCCAGGGCGTCGGAACGTCGCTCGGGCGGGCCCGGCCAGCCTGCCGGGGCCGCCCGGCGACGCCGCAGCGCCCGCCCAGCCGGGCGGCGATGAGCGGCCCGCCGAACGGACGCGGGCGCGTCACCCGCCCCCAGCAGCTCGCGCAGCACCAGCGGCGGCACCGCCGCCAGGGCCAACAGCACGCTGGTCCGATCCGGGGCGCGGCCCGCGCCCAGGTGCAGACCCGACGCCAGCAGCAGCACCGCGGCGGGGAGAACCGACCGGGGCCAGGCCGCGGCGACCGGCTCGGCTGGCTCCGCGTCCTCCACCGCACCCGCCGCGCCGACCGCGACCAGCACCATCCCGAACACCAACGGGGGTACGGCCAGCAGGGCCGCCCGGCCGGCCACCGCGGACGGCACCGTGGCCAGCAGCACCAGCCCGCCCAGGGTGAGCAGGACGCCGCCTCGGCAGAGGGCAGCCGCGGAGCGCCGCCGCGGCCCGGCGAACGCGTTCACCGCGGCCATGCCCAACCCGCCGAGCACCAACACGGCGGCCAGCCGAACCGGGGCGGACAGACCGTCGCGGGGCAGCAGCAGCCATCCGGCGAGGGCCAGCCCGATGGTCGGACCGGTCGACTCGACCAGCCAGCGCAGCCGGACCGAGGCCGCCGGCCGCGAACGGCCGGGGAGCCGGTACAGACCTGTCGTCGAGAGGGCCGCCACCACCAGCGACCCGATCGGCACGGCGAGGGTGTGCCCGGGGTCGGCCAGGGGCAGCACGACGGCGGTGAGACCCGCCGCCACCACCGCCGCGTCGAGCAGCCCCCCCGCCACGCGCGGTGTCGGGTCGGTGCCGCGCCGGGCGGCCAGCCGGGAGAGTCGCAGCCCGGCGAGCGTGGCACCGGCACCGACGGCCAGCGCGATCACCACCGAGGTCGGGACCAGGTCGGCGGCGCCGGCGAGGAGGAGCAGCACCACCGCCAGGCAGGTGGCGGCCTCCGGTGCCGCCCGGCGGGGGACGAGAACGCGGAACGGGTACGCGAGGAGCACGGCGGTCGCCTTCGTGAGGGGGCACGGGGGCGGTGCGGCGGTGCGGGACATCGGACGTTGCGGGTCCGCTACCCACGATTGGCAACGATGGACGGCCGGATTGGTTACTTGGTGGTCACTCAGGGCAGACAACGACCCGTGTCACTGTACGACGTACCGCATGCTGCTGGCACCGCCCGCCGCGAGTCGAAACGACCGGGAGTGGGATCATCGGAGGGTGAGTAAGCCCGACACGGTCCGCTTCCGGTACAACCAAGCCATCCTGGTGGCCGCGATCATCGCCGTCGTCGGCGCCCTGCCGCTGGCCAACGCCCGGGCCTACCTGCTGCCGGTGCTGCTCGTCCCGCTCGCCGTCGCGGTGTGGGCCTGGCGGGCCGGCACCGACGCCGACGCGCGGGAGCTGCGCGTACGGGCGTTGGCCGGGCAACGTCGGATCAGCTGGGAGCGGGTCGTCGAGCTGACCACCGACCAGCGTGGCCGGGCGGTCGCCCGACTCGACGACGGCAGCCAGGTCACCCTGCCGGCGGTCCGAGGGGCGGACCTGCCTCGGCTGGTCGCGGCGACCGGCCAGACGCTGCCCGACGCTCCGGCGGACGCGCCCGGTCAGTAACCGTCGACCACCGTGTTGATCAGCGGCTGCCCGGCGGCGAAGCGGCGTACCTGATCGCCCACCAGCCGGTAGGCGCGTGGCAGCAACCCGCGCACCGACCCGCCCACGTGCGGGGTGAGCAGCACGTTCGGCATCGCCCACAGCGGCGAGTCGGCGGGCAGCGGCTCCGGGTCGGTGACGTCCAACGCCGCCGAGATCCGACCGGTGCCCAGCTCGGCGACGAGCGCCTCGGTGTGCGCCACCGGACCCCGGGCGGCGTTGACCAACAACGCCCCGTCCGGCATCGCGGCGAGGAACGCCTTGTCGATCAGGCCACGGGTCTGGTCGGTGAGCGGCACCAGCACCACCACCACGTCCGCGTCCGGCAGCAGCCGGGGCAGCTCCTCGACGGCGTGCACCCCCTGCTCCGGGCGGGCCGTCCTGGCGACCAGGGTGAAGCTCACGTCGAACGGGGCCAGCCGGTCGCGCACCGCGGTGCCGATCGAGCCGGCGCCGACGATGAGCACCCGCTTGCCGGTCAGCTCGTCGGTCGGGGTGTGCTCCGCGAACGCCCAGCGCCGCTCGGCCTGCGCGCGGACGAACGCCGGGAACGCGCGCAGCTGGGCGAGGATCGCGGTGACGACCCACTCGGCGGTGGCCGGGTCGTGCACGCCCCGCGCGTCGCAGAGCGTGACAGTCGGTGGCGTCCGACCGGCCCAGGCGTCCGCCCCGGCGGAGAGCAACTGCACCACCGCCAGGTCGGGCAGCTCACGCAGCATCGCCGTCGCGTCCGAGCCACCCAGGAAAGGTGGCACCCAGACGCGAACGTCGGCCGCCTCGGACGGCATCCGCTCGGGGTGCTCGAAGACCTCCACGGTCACGTCCGGGGGCAGCTCGCCCAGGAGGTTCAGGCCGGCCTGGTGCGGAATCCATACCTTCACGTCCGCCGACGATAGTCCCCCACGCGACCGCTGGTGCGGGCACGGCGACGAACCGGCGTCCCGGCCATGGCTCGGCCGGCCGGGGCGGGGCGGGCGAGGCGCAACACACCGATGTTCGACTCGGGCCCTCGCGAGGTATAACGAAGGCTCGGAGGGCCGGTCGGCCTCCGCCCCGGCAGACAAGGTGCTCGATGACCGACGGCTCCCCCGCCACCGCCCGGCCTCCGATCGCGCCACCTTCGGTGCTCGGCGACCCGGCACGGTTGCGCGCGCTCGCCGACACCGGGCTGGGCGCCGCCCCGGACGAGGCGTTCGACCGGTTCGCCCGGCTGGTCAGTGATCTGTTGGACGTGCCGGTCGCGCTCGTCTCCCTGGTCTCCGCCGACCGGCAGTTCTTCCCGGGCGCGGTCGGGTTGCCGCAGCCCTGGTCGGAGCGCCGGCAGACCCCACTGAGTCACTCGTTCTGTCAGCACGTGGTGGACCTCGAAGCGCCGATGGTGCTGCCGGACACTCGCCTGCACCCCCGCGTCCGGCACAATCTGGCCGTCGACGACCTCGGCGTGGTCGCGTACGCCGGGATGCCGCTGACCGACCTCTCCGGCCGGGTGCTCGGCTCGCTGTGCGCCATCGACAGCAAACCCCGCGACTGGTCGGGCGCGCAGCTGCGGACCCTGGCCGACCTGGCCGCCGCCTGCTCGTCGGAGCTGCGACTGCGGATCGCGCTCGACGGCGCACAGGAGGCGCAGCGGCGGGCCGTGCAGGCACACGAGCGGCTGGAGCTGCTGGCCGGGGTGAGCGAGACGTTGGCCGGCACCCTGGACGTGACCACCACGCTGCGTCGGCTCGCCGCCGCCATGGTGCCGCTGCTCGCCGACTGGTGCCTGCTCACCCTGATCGGGCCCACCGGCCTGCCCCGCGAGGTGGTGTCGGTGCACCGGGACCCGGCCCGCACCGCGGACGTCGACAGGTTCGGCGAGCTGCTGCGCACCGGGCTGAGCCCCGAGTCGGTCATCCGGGCGGTGCTCCGGACCGGCCAACCCCAACTCGGCAGCGTGGCGTCCCTGGCCGACGTGGCGAGGGGCACCACCCACCCGGAGATGCCGACCATCGCCAGCCGCCTGGGCATCGCCTCCTACCTGAGCGTTCCGGTCCGAGGCGTCGGCGGCACGGTGCTGGGGGCGATCACCCTCGTCAACGGCGGCCAGCGTCAGCCGTTCGACGACCGGGACCTGCTCACCGCTGTCGACATCGGCCGCCGGGCCGGCCAGGCCGTCGGCAACAGCTCGATGTACGGCGAGCAGCGACACGTCGCCGAGGTCCTGCAACACAGCATGCTGCCGCGGCTGCCGGTCGTGGCGCAGCTGGAGCTGACCGCCCGCTACCAGCCGGCGGCCGACCGGGTCCAGGTGGGCGGTGACTGGTACGACGCCTTCGTGCAGCCCGGCGGCGACGTGATCGCCGCGATCGGGGACGTCGCCGGGCACGACATCGAGGCGGCGGCGACCATGGGTCAGCTGCGCAACCTGGTGCGGGGCAACGCCTTCAGCCGGCCGGACGAGGTCGGGGCGCTGCTGAGCAACCTGGACGACGCGATCCGCGGCCTGCGGCTGGCGACCGCCGCCACCGCGACGCTGGTCCGGATCCGTCCGCAGCGCGCCGGTGTGCACGAGGTGACCTGGTCCAACGCCGGGCACCCACCGGCCCTGGTGGTCCGCGTCGGCGGGGCGGTGGAGGTCCTGGTTGCGACGCCGGAGCCGCTGCTCGGGCTGGCCCGCCGGTCGCCGAGGAGCAGCCAGTCGACAAGCCTGGCCACCGGCGACACCCTGCTGCTCTACACCGACGGGCTGATCGAACGGCGGGACCGATCCATCGACGACGGGTTGGTCGAGTTGGCGGGCCGCCTGGCCGGCACCGACACGCTGCCCCTCAGTGAGCTGTGCGACCTGTTGCTCGCCTCGATCCACCACCGGGAGGACGACACCGCGCTGCTGGCCGTACGGGCGCGCTGATCGGTGGTCCGGTGGGCTCGCCGGCACCCCGTTGGCACTCGACGGGCCCGGCGGGGCCGTGCGGCGGGCTACCCTGGGCCGGGTGAGAGCCCGTCCCCCGTACCCTCGCATCCGCCGCCTCCGGGTGGCCCTCGCGGCGTCCTGCGCGGCGCTGCTGCTCACCGCCGGGTGCAGCTTCGGTGAACCGGAGCCCGACCCGGCCGGCGAACCGCCCAACCTGCCCACCCCGTCGGCGTCCGGTGGCCCCGGCGGCGCCGGCCAGCAGGCGGTGGCGACCGTGCTCGCCAAGGGCCTGCGGGTGCCCTGGGCGATCGCCTTCCTGCCGGACGGCGGCGCGCTGGTCACCGAACGGGACAACGGCCGGATCGTCCAGGTCGGGCCGGAGTCCGGGCCGGACGGGCTGCGCATCCGCCCGGTGCAGACCCTCCCGGACGTGGCGGCGGCGGGCGAGGGTGGCCTGCTCGGCATCGCCGTGTCCCCCGACTACGCCCGGGACCGGACGGTGTTCGTCTACTACACCACCGAGCGCGACAACCGGGTCGCCCGGCTGGAACTCGGCGGTCAGCCCACCCCGATCCTCACCGGCATCCCCAAGGCCAACGTGCACAACGGCGGCGGGTTGGGCTTCGGCCCGGACAAGCAGCTCTACGTCAGCACCGGTGACGCCGGTCAGCGCCCCCTCTCGCAGGACGTGAAGAGCCTCGGCGGCAAGATCCTCCGGATCACCAGGGAGGGCAAGCCCGCCGCCGGGAATCCGTACCCCAACTCCCCGGTCTGGTCGCTGGGGCACCGCAACGTCCAGGGGTTCGCCTGGGACGCCGGCAAGCGGATGTACGCCGTCGAGTTCGGCCAGAACACCTGGGACGAGATCAACCAGATCACCAAGGGCGGCAACTACGGCTGGCCGGAGGTCGAGGGTAAGGCCAGCGACAAGCGGTTCACCGACCCGATCGTGCAGTGGCCGACGTCGGACGCGTCCTGCTCCGGTCTGGCCGCCACGGACCGGCTGCTGGTCACCGGCTGCCTGCGCGGCAAGCGTCTCTGGGTGATGGAGCTGACCGACACGGGTACGCTGCTTGGCCAGCCGAACGAGCTGCTCACCAACCGCTACGGTCGGCTGCGGGCGGTCGCCGCGGCACCGGACGGGTCGCTGTGGGTGAGCACCTCCAACCACGACGGCCGGGGCAACCCGGCGGGCGACGACGACCGGCTCCTGCGGGTGGTCTTCGCGGGCGGTGACGGCGGGCGCAGCTGATTCCGCCACCAACGATTCAGGTTTGCCAAGATCTTCCGACGGGCAGGTCAGACTTTCAGCATGGACGGGCAGCGCGACGAGCGGCACGACGACGCCGATGACCGGGACGACCCGGTGACCGGCGACGACCGACCGCGCCCGACGGGGTGGCGGGTCGCTGCCGCCGGCCCGTTGCGCCGCGTCGGGCTGATCGTCGCCGTCCTCGCCGTGGCCCTCGGCGGGGCGGTGCTCGGGGTGCTGGCCGGCGGCCAGGTGAGCACCGACATCGGCCCGTTCCGGGCCAGCCTCAGCATCTCCCCCGCCACCGATGGCGGCACCACCGTCGACATCCCGCCGCTCGGCGCGCTGCTGCTCGACAGCCACGACGGGCCCACCCACCTCACCGTCCGGCTGGGCGCGCTCGACCAGGGGCGCACCGAGGCGCTGATCGACGACCCGGCCAGCATCAGCCGGGCCAGCCAGAGCGCGGTGGAGGACGTCCGCTCCGGTGTGATGCGCCTCGGTCTGCGTACCCTCGGCGCGTCGGTGCTGGTCACCCTGGTGCTGGCCGGGCTGATCTTCCGCAACGTCCGGCGCACCGCGTGGGCGGGTGGGTTGGCGCTGCTGGTCACCGCCGGCAGCCTCGGCACGGCGGCGGCGACGCTGCGCCCGCAGGCCATCGAGGAACCCCGCTACGAGGGGTTGCTGGTCAACGCGCCGGCCATCGTCGGTGACGCCCGCCGGATCGCCAACGACTACACCAAGTACGCGGAGCAGTTGCAGCGTCTGGTCGGCAACGTCAGCCAGCTCTACACCACCGTCTCGGCGCTTCCGCTGCTGGAGCCGACCCCGGGCACCACCCGGGTGCTGCACGTCTCCGACATGCACCTCAACCCGACCGGCTGGCAACTGATCCGGACGGTCGTCGAGCAGTTCGGCATCGACGTGGTGATCGACACCGGCGACATCACCGACTGGGGCAGCGAGCCGGAGGCGTCCTTCGTCGGCTCGATCAGCCTGCTCAAGAAGCCGTACGTCTTCATCCGGGGCAACCACGACTCCGGCAAGACCGCCGCCGCGGTGGCCCGCCAACCGAACGCCATCGTGCTGAACAACACGACCACGACGGTCGCCGGGCTGACCATCGCCGGCATCGGCGACCCGCGCTTCACCCCGGACAAGAACACGTCCCCCGCCGGCAGCGGGTTGACCCAGCAGGTGGCCGACCAGGTGACCGGTGCCGGCGACCAGCTCGCCGCGACGATCCGCAGGTCACCACGACCGGTCAACATCGCTCTCGTGCACGACCCGGCGTCGGCCGGGCCGCTGGCCGGCACCTGCCCGCTGGTGCTGGCCGGGCACACCCACGCCCGACAGATCTCCAAGCTGCCGGAGACGCCCGGGCAGCAGCCCACCACGCTGATGGTGGAGGGGTCCACCGGCGGTGCCGGGCTGCGCGGCCTGGAGGGCGAGAAGCCCACCCCGCTGTCGATGAGCGTGCTCTACTTCGACGAGCAGAAGATGCTCCAGGCGTACGACACCATCACCGTCGGCGGCACCGGGCAGGCCCAGGTCAACCTGGAACGACGCCTGGTGGAGAACCCGACCGCCACCCCACCCCCGTCGGGCACCCCGACGCCGAACGCGACACCGACCCCGACGCCGACCCGCTGAGGCGCGGGACGGGTCAGCGCAGGGCGATGGCGGCCAGGGCGGCGTTGACGATGCTGCCGGGCAGCAGGTCGTGCAGTTCGTACAGCTCGGCGACACTGCCGGACTGGCCGAACTCGTCCACCCCGAGCGGTACCGCCGGCGCACCGACCGCCGACCCGAGCCAGGCCATCGCGTGCGACGCGGCGTCGTGCACGGTCACCACCGGCACCCGATCGGCGAACGCGGACCGCAGCGCGCCCGGCACGCTGGGCACCGTGGCCGTCCGTACGCCCTGCCGCAAGGTGCGCTGCCAGGCCCGGTAGAGCCGGTCCAGCGAGGTCACGTCCACCACGTGCGCGGCGATGCCCTCCTCGGCCAACTCCGCCGCGGCGGCCAGCACCTCGGGCAGCACCGCACCGGAGGCGGCCAACTGCACCACCGGTGCGTCGACCAGGTGCGGGTACGCCTGGTGCGCGTCGACCAGCCGGTACGCCCCGGCGACGACCTGCCGACGCAGCACCGCGTCGCCGAGCCGCGCCCGGGCCGCCTCGAACGGCGCCTGGTCCAGCGGTCGGGTGCTCAACCGGAAGTAGTACGCGCCGTCCTCGGCGGGTGCGGCGGTAGCGGCCGGCGTCGACCCGCCGGCGATCTGCCCGAGCGCGTCGCAGAGCAGCCAGTCGAGGGTGGCCGCGTACGCCGGCTCGACGAACGTCACCCCGGGCAGCTCCAGGCCCACCGACGCGGTGATGGTGGACTGGTGCGCGCCGCCCTCCGGGGCCAGGGTGATGCCGGACGGGGTGCCGGCCACCACGAACCGGGAGCCGGAGTACGTGCCGTACAGGAACGCGTCGAGGCCCCGCAGCACGAACGGGTCGTAGACCGTGCCCACCGGCAGCAGCGGCTGCCCGGACAGGTCCCAGGAGAGCCCGAGCTGGCCCAGCAGCAGGAACAGGTTCATCTCCGAGATGCCCAGCTCGATGTGCTGACCGGCGGGGCTCTGGATCCAGCGCAGCATCCGGTCCTCGGTCCAGGATCGCTGCTCGGTGGGGGCGAACACCCCGGTCTTGTTGATGAACCCGGCGAGGTTGGTGGAGGTGGCCACGTCCGGCGCGGTGGTGACCAGGTAGCGCCCCACCTCCCGGTCCCGCGCCAGGTCCACCAGCACCCGACCGAAGACCTCCTGGGTGGAGATCGGCTTGTTGGCGCGTACTCCCGTGCTCTCCGGGACGGTGACCCCCAGCGCCCGCTCGCGCGGCGCGCGGGACAGCGCCTCCCGGCGGGCGCCGGCCTGGATCCCGGCGGGCGACGCCGGGTCGAGCCGGTCCCACTCGGTCTCGGCGGTCAACCCCTGGGCGGCGCGCAGCGAGTCGACCTGCTCCGGGCTGAGCAGCGCGGAATGGTTACGCGGATTGCCGGCGATGGGCAACCCCCAACCCTTCACCGTGTACGCGAAGACGACGCTGGGCCGGTCGGTGACCGCGTCGCACTGGGCGTACGCGTCCAGCATCGCCTGAAGGTCGTGCCCGCCCAGGTCGGTGACGAGCGGGCCGAGTTCGTCGTCGGAGACGTCGGCGATCAGCTCGGCGATGCCGGTTGGAGCGCCGTCCAGGAACTGCTTGCGCAGTGCCGGCCCGGCCAGCCCGAACAGCGACTGGTACTGCTCGTTGGGCATCGCGTCGATCCAGTCGCGCAACGCCTCACCACCCGGCCGGGCGTACGCCTCGGCGAGCCGGCGGCCGTACTTGACCTCCACGACGTGCCAGCCGGCCGCCTCGAACTGACCCCGCCACTGGTTGATCCGGATGCCGGGGACCACCCGGTCCAGTGACTGGCGGTTGAAGTCGACCAGCCACATGGCGTTGCCCAGCCCGGTGGTCGCCGGGTCGGCCACCGCCTCCCAGATGTTCCCCTCGTCCAGCTCGGCGTCACCGATCAGCGCCACGAACCGGGAGTGCGGGCGGGCCCCGAAGTGCGCGTCGACGTAGCGGCGGGTGGCGGCGGCGAAGAGCGGCGCCGCCGCGCCCAGGCCGACGGACCCGGTGGAGAAGTCCACAGCGTCCGGGTCCTTCGTACGCGACGGGTACGACTGGAGGCCGCCCCGGGCCCGCAGTCGGGGCAGGTAGGAGCGGTCCAGGTTGCCGAGCAGGTACTGGATGGCGTGGAACACCGGGGACGCGTGCGGTTTCACCGCGACCCGGTCCTCGGCGTCCAGGTGCGCGAACCAGAGCGCGGTCATCGCGGTGACCAGGGACGCGCTGGACGCCTGGTGGCCGCCGACCTTCACACCGTCGCCGGTGGCCCGGTCATGGTTGGCGGCGTCCACGATCCGGGTGGCGAGCCAGAGCACCCGCCGCTGGATCTCGTCGAGGACATCGAGGTCGTGCTCGGTCACGGTGGCTCCATCCAGGCGTCGTCGTTGACGCCCTCGCGAGGGGTGCAGTACATGTTGATCATGAGGTTGACGGCAGTCGTCGATCGTCAAACCGCCGTCAACCTCATGATCGACGGTGGGGGGGGTCGGGTGGGACTCAGCCCTGGACGCCTAGGCGCTCCAGGATCAGCTCACGCAGGGTCTTCGCGTCGGCCTGACCGCGGGTGGTCTTCATGACCGCGCCGACCAGCGCGCCGACCGCCGCGACCTTGCCGCTGCGGATCTTGTCGGCGATGCCCGGGTTCGCGGCGATCGCCTCGTCCACGGCGGCGGTGAGCGCGCCGGTGTCCGACACGACCTCCAGGCCCCGGCTGGTCATGATCTCGGTGGGCGAACCCTCACCGTCGACCACGCCCTCCAACACCGTACGGGCCATCTTGTCGTTGAGCTTGCCGGCGTCGACCAGGCCCTGCAACTCGGCGACCTGGGCGGGGGTGGCACCGATTTCGGCCAGCTCCACGCCGCTCTCGTTGGCCCGGCGGGACAACTCACCCAACCACCACTTGCGGGCCGCCGCCGGGGTGGTGCCGGCGGCCACGGTGGCCTCGATCAGCTCGACCGCGCCGGCGTTCAACACCGACTGCATGTCCAGGTCGGAGAGGCCCCACTGCTCCTGGAGCCGACGCCGGTGCACCCGGGGCAGCTCCGGCAGGGCGGCCTTCAGCTCGGCCACCCAGGCCGGGTCCGGCGCGATCGGCACCAGATCCGGCTCGGGGAAGTACCGGTAGTCGGTCGCCGTCTCCTTCGAGCGGCCCGGGGTGGTGTCACCGGTGTCCTCGTGGAAGTGGCGCGTCTCCTGGGTGATCCGGCCGCCCGCGTCGAGCACCGACGCCTGCCGCAGCATCTCCGAGCGGACCGCCCGCTCCACCGACCGCAGCGAGTTGACGTTCTTCGTCTCGGTACGGGTGCCCCACTCCTGCCCCGGCAGGTTGAGCGAGGTGTTCACGTCGCAACGCAGCGAACCCTCCTCCATCCGCACGTCGGAGACGCCGAGGGTGCGGATCACGTCGCGCAGCTCGGCGACGTACGCCTTGGCCACCTCGGGGGCGAGCGCGCCGGTGCCCGTGATCGGCTTGGTGACGATCTCGACCAGCGGAATGCCGGCCCGGTTGTAGTCGACCAGCGACTCCGTCGCGCCGTGGATGCGACCGGTGGCACCACCGACGTGCAGGGTCTTGCCGGTGTCCTCCTCGAGGTGCACCCGCTCGATCTCGATCCGTACCGTCTCGCCGTTGACCTCGACGTCCAGGTAGCCGTCGACGCAGATCGGCTCGTCGTACTGGCTGATCTGGAAGTTCTTCGGCATGTCCGGGTAGAAGTAGTTCTTCCGGGCGAACCGGCACCACTCGGCGATCGAGCAGTTCAACGCCAGGCCGATCCGGATGATCGCCTCAATGGCCGCCTTGTTGGCCACCGGCAGCGAGCCGGGCAGCCCCAGACACACCGGGCAGACCCGGGTGTTCGGCTCGCCACCGAAGTCGGTCGGGCAGCCACAGAACATCTTGGTGTTCGTGCCCAGCTCGACGTGGGTCTCCAGGCCGATCACCGGTTCGAAACGCGCGACGACCTCGTCGTACGCGGGCAGTGTCGTGGTCATGAGACGCTCCAGGCGCGATCCGGACAGAACCGTTCCAGCCTAATCGGCTGGCCCGGCCACCCCGCTGCCGGGCTTCGAGATCAACGCGCGGGTCTGGTCCGGGCGTCACTCGGGTGTGGTGAAGCGCCGACGGTTGTAGGCCAGCACGAGCAGAATGCCACCGACGCAGAACGCCAGGACGCCCATCAGCAGCAGTACGACGGGCGAGCCCGCGCCGGTGAGCGGCAGCCACCCGCCCTTCGCCTTCGACGGCGTGGGCGTCGGCTGGGACGCCGCCGGGTCGCTCTCCGACGGTGTGGCGGAGGGGTCGTCGCTCGGTGTCGGCGTGGCGGTCGGGCCGGTCGGGGTCGCCGTGGGTGTGCTCGGGGCGGCAGCGGCGACGGTCAGCGACACGTCCCTCGTGGCACTGGTGCTGCGACCCTTCGCCTCGACGGTGAAGGTGAACGTGCCGACACTGCCGGGAGTGCCGCCGAGCCGGCCGTCCTTGTCGAGGGTGAGACCGTCCGGCAGGGCACCGCCGGCCAGGGCGAACGCGATGTCCGAGTCACCGTCGGCGGTGAACCGGAAGGAGTAGGAGCGGCCGACGGTGCCGGCGGGCGGGTTGCCGGAGGTGAAGGCGGCTGCGGGCGTGGCGACGACGATGGTGGCGGCCTGCTCGTCGAAGAGCTTGTTCTTGTCGGTCATCCGCAGCGTGAACGGGTAGGTGCCCGGCGTGGTCGGCGCGCCCCCCAGCGACGTCCCCACCACCAGCATCCCCGGCGGCAGACTGCCCGACACCACCGACAGCGCGTACGGCCCCGTGCCACCGCTCGCCTCGACCGTGTGGATCGCGTACACCTGCCCGAGGTACATCGGCGACCGGGGCTTGCCCGAGGTGATGGAGACCTTCTGCTGGCGTACCTCGATCGTCGCCCGCTGCTCACCGAAGAGGCCGTTCTTGTCGGTCATCCGCAGCGTGAACGGGAAGGTGCCCGGCGTGGTCGGCGCGCCCCCCAGCGACGTCCCCACCACCAACATGCCCGGCGGCAGACTGCCCGACACCACCGACAGCGCGTACGGCCCCGTGCCACCGCTCGCCTCGACCGTGTGGATCGCGTACACCTGCCCGATGTACATGGGTGATCGTGGCTTGCCCGACGTGATGGTGACGGTGTCGGCGGGGGCGGTGGCGACGGCTGGTTGCGCGACGCCCAGCAGCAATGCGGCAGCCATCGTCAGGGCCATGACCGGGCGAAGTGTCCCCATCGCACATCCAGGTCTTGATCGGAGCCGCTCGCGGCCGCCAGCGGACCACATCTCGTCGATCCAACAGACTCGGAGCTTATTCGACCAGTGCCACTGAACGCGGTCCATCCCCTGATCGGAGATCGTCGTGTCGCCGCGACGACGGCCGCGCCCGGCGCGGTCGTGGTGACCGCGCCGGGCGCGTGACGACTTCCGGTCCGAAGGCGGGCGGCCCGCCCCCGTACCGGCGGGTCAGAGGGCCGGCGGAGTGAACGTGCCGACGGCCGACTCCAACGCGGCGGCGACCCGGTACATCCGGTCGTCGGCCATCGTCGGGGCCATCACCTGCAAACCGACCGGCAGCCCCTCAGAGAGCCCGCACGGCACCGAGATGCCCGGCCCGCCGTACAGGTTCGTCGGGATCGTGTACAGGTCGGCCAGGTACATCTGGTACGGGTCGGCGGTCCGCGCGCCCATCGGGAACGCCACCGACGGGGTGGTCGGCGAGATCAGCGCGTCGACCCGCTCGAACGCGGCGGTGAAGTCCCGGGTGATCAGCGTCCGGACCTTCTGCGCCTGCCCGTAGTACGCGTCGTAGTAACCCGACGACAGCGCGTACGTGCCCAGCATGATGCGGCGCTTGACCTCCGGACCGAAACCGGCCTCCCGGGTCAGCGACATGACCTCCTCCAGCGACCGGTTGCCGTCGTCGCCGACCCGCAGGCCGAACCGGACACCGTCGAACCGGGCCAGGTTGGAGGAGCACTCGCTCGGGGCGATCAGGTAGTACGCCGGCAGCGCGTACGCGAACGTCGGGCAGGACACCTCGACGATCTCGGCGCCCATCTTGGTCAGCGCGTCCACCGACTCGCGGAACGCGGCCATCACGCCCGGCTCCGCACCCTCGCCGACGAACTCGCTCACGATGCCGAGCCGCACCCCGGTCAGGTCGCCGGTCGCGCCGAGCTTCGCCGCCGCCACCACGTCCGGCACCGGCTGCGGGATCGACGTGGCGTCCCGCGGGTCGTGCCCACCGATCACCTGGTGCAGCAGCGCCGCGTCGAGCACGTTGCGGGCACACGGGCCGGGGGTGTCCAGCGACGAGGAGAACGCCACCAGCCCGTAACGGGAGGTGCCGCCGTAGGTGGGCTTGGCACCCACCGTGCCGGTGACCGCACCGGGCTGGCGGATCGAACCGCCGGTGTCCGAGCCGATCGCCAACGGCGCCTCGTACGCGGCCAGCGCGGCGGCGCTGCCACCACCCGAGCCACCGGGGATCCGGCCCAGGTCCCACGGGTTGTGCGTCGGCCCGTACGCCGAGTATTCGGTGGAGGAGCCCATCGCGAACTCGTCCATGTTGGTCTTGCCGAGCATCACCGTGCCGGCCTCGCGCAGCCGCTGCACGATCGTGGCGTCGTACGGCGGGCGCCAGCCCTCCAGGATCTTCGACCCGACGGTCGTCGGTACGCCCCGGGTGGCGAGCACGTCCTTGACCGCGACCGGCACACCCGCGAGCGGGCCCAGCTCCTCGCCGGCGGCCCGGCGCTCGTCCACCGCGCGGGCGGCGGCGAGCGCGCCTTCGGTGTCGACGTGCAGGAAGGCGTGCACCCGGTCGTCGACCGCGGCGATCCGGTCCAGGTGCGCCTGGGTCACCTCGACGGCCGAGGTCTCGCCCCCGGCGACCAGGCTCGCGATCTCCGTCGCGGTCATTCTGGTCAGGTCGGTCATGAAGCCACATCCTCGGTCAGGATCCGCGGAACGCGGAACCGCTGGTCCTCGGCGTCGGGCGCACCGGACAGCGCCTCCTCCGGCGTCAGGCACGGCGTGACGACGTCCTCGCGGAAGATGTTGGTCAGCGGCACCGAGTGCGAGGTCGGCGGGATGTCCGCGGCGGCGACCTCGCCGACCTGAGCGACCGCCTGGAGGATCACGTCGAGCTGGCCGGCGAACGTGTCCAGCTCCTCCTCGGTGACGGCGAGCCGCGACAGGCGCGCCAGGTGCGCGACCTCCTCGCGGGAGATGGCGGCCATCCGTGCCCCCTTCTGAATTCCTGCTGGTCGGGCGGTGTGCCGGCCGCGCGACAGCTGAAGCGTGACACGCGGTGACCGGAGCGAGTCTATTGTTCCGCTCCGGTGCCGCGTCCTCGACTCCCCCTCCGCCGGCCCTCGTGCCGGTCAGCGGTTGGGGCGGCGAGCGGCGTCGGACTGCGAATGTCCGCCGGTCGGGCGGACCGGCCGGTACCGGGCCAACCAGGTGACCAACTCCTCGGCCGGCATCGGCCGGGCGTAGAACCAGCCCTGAGCGGCATCACAGCCGGCGGCGTGCAACATCCGCCAGGTCCGCTCGTCCTCGACCCCCTCGGCGACCACCCGCAGCCCGAGAGCGCCGGCCAGCTCGATCATCGACCGGACGATCGCCGCGTCGTCGGCATCATCGGCCATGCCCAGCACGAACGAGCGGTCCACCTTCACCTCGGACAGCGGCAGGCGGCGCAGGTGTTGAAGGGAGGAGTAGCCGGTGCCGAAGTCGTCCAGCGCGATGGCCACCCCGATCCGGTGCAGCTGGGAGATGGTGGCCAGCACCCGACGCGGGTCGGCCATCAACGCGCCCTCGGTGATCTCGACCTGTAGCCGCTCGGCCGGCACCCCGTACCGGGCCAGCCGGTCGGCGATCTGATCGGCGATCTCGCCGGTGTGCAGGTCACGCACGCTCACGTTCAGCGCCGCGCGCAGACCGATGCCCGCCGCCGACCACTTGGCGAGCTGCTCCACCACGTCGTCGACGACACGACGGGTGAGCAGCCGCATCACGGCGCTCTGCTCGGCGACCCGGATGAGTTCCTCCGGGTCGACCATGCCCCGCCGCGGGTGCCGCCACCGCAGCAGAGCCTCGACGCCGACCACCTCACCGGTCGCGATGGCGATCTGCGGCTGGTAGTACATGGTGATTTCCCCGGCGTCGTCGGCCGGCTCACCGTCGGCGTGCGCCCACCCGGTCGATTCGGTGGGCTGCCCCGGCGTGCCCGACCCGACGTCCCGCCGCGCCCCGGGACGACCCTTGCCGACCGCGCCGCCGTTCGGTGACCGCCGTCCGTTCCCGGCCCCGGCGCGTCGCTCCCGAGCCGGGGCGGAATGGGAACCGGCGACCGTGGCACGAGCGTTGCGGCCCCGGATCGGGTCAGCTCCGGTGGCGATCTGGTTGATCAGCTCATCGGAGTGCACCAGCTCGGCGTCGGTGCGCCGACGGCGTGCCCACCACCGGGCCGTCCCCGACGGCGCGGTGGCGACCGGCGGCGCCGGGTCCGCCGTCGGCGCGGCCTGGCCGGGTGCCACCGTGGGCAGCGCCGCCCCGTCACCGCCGCGCACCTCCGCCGTCACCACCAGGGGTACGTCGGCCGCCCGCTCGGCGTCACCGTCGGCTTCGGCGTCGAAGGGCGCCTCGGCCGGTGGGCTGGCCTCCAGTACGCGGCGCAGGTCGGCGAGGAGACCGAGTCGTTCGGCGGAATTGTGGTCCGACTCCGGGGCGTACACCGCCACCGTGTCGTTGCGGTGCTTGGCGTCGTACATCGCCACGTCGGCGTGGCGCATCAGGGTGGCGAAGTCCTCGCCGTGCTCCGGGAAGAGAGCGATCCCGATCGACCCGCCCACGTCCAACGGCAACCCGTCGATCGGCACCGGCTCGGCCAGCGCCTGGACCACCCGATCGGCCAACTCCCGGGCCTGACCGACGTCGGTCAGCCCGGTCATCACGATGGCGAACTCGTCACCGCCGAGCCGGGCGATCATCTGTGGTCGGGGCCGCACGTCGGTGAGCCGAGCGCTCACCTCGACCAGCAGCCGGTCGCCCACGGCGTGCCCCAGGGCGTCGTTGACGTTCTTGAAACGGTCCAGGTCGATCAGCAGCAGCGCCAACTGCCCGTCGGGTTCACCACGGGCGGTCCGCTCGGCATGCAGGTGCACCTGCTCCGCCACCTCGGCCAACAGGGCCTTGCGGTTGGGCAGCCCGGTCAGCGGGTCGGCGGCGGCGAGGTGCTGCTGTTCGTTGGTCAACCGCGCCATCCGGTAGACGGCGAAGAGCGGCACCAGCACCAGCGGGATCAGCGCGGCGCTGACCCGCGCCGCGGCGACCAGCACCGGGGCGAGCAGCAACAGCGAACCGGTGGAGAGCAGCTCGAAGCCGAGACCCTGACGGACGGTCGGCCACCAGCGATCCCCGAACCGCAACCGCACCGCCCAGCTGACCAACCCGTAGTTGACGACGAACCAGGCCAGCGTGGCGCCGCCGACCGCCGCCACGTCGGTCCAGTGCAACCGCCCGCCGGAGAAGATGATGCCCGACCCGAGCTGGATCACCCCGTACGCGGCGGCGAGAGCACACGCGTACTGGCCGACGTTGAACGCCGTACGCCACGCGGCGTGCCGCATCCGCCAACCCGAGACGATCACCCCGACCGCCTGCACCACCACCGCCGGGCCGAGGCCCCAGCCCAGCAGGATCGCGAAGGTGAAGCAGGTGGACGGGAACACCGCCGACGTCTGCCGGCGTCCCGGTGGAACGAACGGGCGGGCGTCGCACACCACGGCGAGCGCGGCCATCGTCCAGAACGCCACCGGCAGCCGGGACAGTTCACCGGGGAGCGCGGCGAGGGGAACGGCGGCGGTCAGCGCGGCGACCACCAGGATGCCGGCGACGAAGGCGGCGAACGGTGCGACCCGTCCCGCCGGAAGCGAGTTGCGTGGGTCGGCGACCTCCACCACACCTCCCGACCGACCATCGGCGTGCCGGTGCGCACGCCGTGACCCAATGAAACGCCCTCGGCCCCCAATTTCCCGGTATGACAGTCACGAATCGGTCGTAGTCGTAATTAAGTTGGTATACGCGGCCAGGCGCGCTGTGAAGCCGCCGGCCAGGTCAACCGCCCAGCTGAGCGACGTCCCGCGCGGCGTCCGGGCCCGCGTCCAGCAGGAGCCGGAACCCGTCCTCGTCGAGCACCGGCACCTTGAGACTGGCGGCCTTGTCGGCCTTCGACCCGGGGTTGTCCCCCACCACCACGAAGCTCGTCTTCTTGGAAACCGACCCGCTGACCTTCCCGCCCCGGCTCTGCACGGCCTCGGCGGCCTGGTCGCGGGAGAAACCGGCGAGCGTGCCCGTCACCACCACCGTCAACCCCTCCAACGGGCGCGGCCCCTCGTCGACCGCCTCCTCAGCCATCCGTACGCCGGCCTCGGCCCACTTACGGACCACCTCGCGGTGCCAGTCCACCGCGAACCACTCCCGGATGCTGGCCGCGATGGTCGGCCCGACCCCGTCGACGGAGGACAACTCCTCCTCGGTGGCCGCGTCGATGGCGTCCATCGAACGGAAGTGCCGGGCGAGCGCCTGGGCGGCGGTCGGGCCCACGTGCCGGATGGAGAGCGCCACCAGCACCCGCCACAGATCCCGCTCCCGGGCGACCGCGAGATTGTCCAGCAACTTGGTGGCGTTGCTGCCCAGGCTGCCGTCCTTGTTGACGAAGAAGGGCGACCGCGACAACTGCTCGGCGTCGAGCTGGAAAAGGTCCCCCTCGTCGCTGATGATCTGCGCGTCGAGCAGGGCTGCCGCGCCCTTGTAGCCGAGCACCTCGATGTCGAACGCACCCCGACCGGCGAGGTGGAACACCCGCTCCCGCAGCTGCGCCGGGCAGCTGCGGGTGTTGGGGCACCGAATGTCGACGTCGCCCTCCTTGGACGGCGCGAGCGGGGTGCCGCAGGCCGGGCAGTTGGTCGGCATGACGAACGGCCGGGCATCGGCGGGCCTCAGGTCGACCACCGGGCCGAGCACCTCGGGAATCACGTCGCCGGCCTTGCGCAGCACCACCGTGTCGCCGATCAGCACCCCCTTGCGCTCCACCTCGCGGGCGTTGTGCAAGGTGGCGAGCGCGACGGTGGAACCGGCCACCCGCACCGGCTCGAGCACGGCGAACGGGGTGACCCGGCCGGTGCGCCCCACGTTGACGTCGATGTCGAGCAGCTTGGTGGTGACCTCCTCCGGCGGGTACTTGAAGGCGATCGCCCAGCGCGGCGCACGACTGGTCGACCCGAGCCGGCCCTGGATGGAGACCGGGTCGACCTTGACCACCACACCGTCGATCTCGTGCTCGACGTCGTGCCGGTGCTCGGCGTAGTAGGCGATGAACTCCGCCACGCCGGCCAGGTCCGGGACGACCCGCCACCGGTCGCTGGTCGGCAACCCCCACGACTTGAGAGCCGCGTACGACTCGGACTGCGCCGTGGGCTGGAACCCACGCCGGGCGCCGATGCCGTGCACCACCAGGCGCAGCGGCCGGGTGGCGGTGACCCGTGGATCCTTCTGCCGCAGGCTGCCCGCCGCGGCGTTGCGGGGGTTGGCGAAGGGCGCCTTGCCCTGCTCCACCAGACCCGCGTTGAGATCGGCGAACGCGGCGATCGGGAAGTAGATCTCGCCGCGGACCTCCACCAGGGCGGGAATGTCCGGGAATTCGGCGGACGCGGTGAGCTGACTGGGCACGTCGCGGATGCTGCGCACGTTGGCGGTGACGTCCTCACCGGTGCGCCCGTCACCCCGGGTGGCGGCCCGGACCAGCCGACCGTTCTCGTAGGTCAGGTTGATCGCCAGCCCGTCGACCTTCAACTCGCACAGGTACGGCACCGGGCCGCCCGCGTCCCGTTCGACCCGCTCGGCCCAGGCGGCCAACTCCTCGTCCGCGAAGGCGTTGTCGAGCGAGAGCATCCGCTCGGCGTGGGTGACGGGAGTGAAGTCGGTGGAGAACGTGCCGCCCACCCGTTGGGTCGGCGAATCGGGCGTCCGCAGCGCCGGAAACTCCGCCTCCAGCGCCTCCAACTCGCGCAACTGCCGGTCAAAATCAGCGTCGGGAATGGTCGGCGCATCCAGGACGTAGTAGCGGTACTGATGCTCGGTCAACTCCTGACTGAGCGCGGCATGCCGCTCCCGGGCCTGCGGCGTCGGCTCCACTCCGGCCGCCGCCTCCTGCGCCGGGCTGACCTGCTGACCGATCTGCTCCTCGGACACACCGCCACCTTCGGACACGCCTGCGACCTCCCTGATCACGCTACTCCGGCACGGTATCGGGCCGGTGGGACAATCCGTCGCCCACCCGCGCCGGCAGCGACCTCGCCCTCAGTGGCGTTCGCTGACCGCTCGCTGCTCGTCGTCGTCGCAAGGCCGATCCAGCTGGTGATCATGGGCGAGTAGTGGGGTGCCTCGGCAACTGCGGTGTGGTTGGCGGGCGGCCCGCACCACGGCGTGCGAGGATCGCCGGACGATGGCGGTCCGTGGGCCGCCGGGAGGCGGAGGTACGGATGCCCGAGGCACTGCTCTGGGCGGTGGCGATCCTGCTGGCGGTGGCCGCCGGTTGGGCGTGGAACAGTTGGCGGCACCGGGTGTCCAGCCGGAGTCCGGGCACCCGGCCGGGACGGGGCGGCACCGCTGCCCGTCGTCCCACCCCGCCACGCCCCCGTGGCGCCGATCGGCCATCGACCAAGCCCCGGCCACGCGACACCAGCCGGCACGACGACACCCCCGCGCCCGGTGAGATCTGGTGGGCCGACGTGCCGTACGCCGACGGCAGCGGGTCGAAGGTGCGCCCGTGCCTGGTGCTACGCGCCGACTCCCGTAGCGCCGACGTCCTGAAGATCACCAGCCAGGACAAGAGCGACCGGGACGACCACGTCCAGATTCCCACCCGGGACTGGGACCCCGACGCGGAGCACGACAGCTACCTCAGCCTCACCGAGCCGATCCGACTCAGCTCGGACGCCTTCGCCGACCACGCCGGCCGCTGCGACGCCGACCTGTGGCGAAAGGTCCGCAGCCTGCGCCACCTCCCCACCCCCTGACCGCCCCCTCGCCAGCTTTCCCCACCCCTCGCCACCGCCAGACCAGCCCGCCACTCCTCGCCAGCCCGACCGGTCCTCCCCAGCCCGACCGGTCCTCCCCCGCCCGACCGGTCCTCCCCAGCCCGACCGGTCCTCCCTCACCCCTAGCCATGTCCGACCGGCCCTCGCCCTCGCTCGTGGCTGCCCACCAGCCATGATCGACTCGGGCTCCTGAAAGTCGCGGTGTCCCACGCCGACGGACACCCCGGTTTTCAGGAACCCGAGTCGATCAAGCCCGAACAGACCCGGCCAGGCAGACCGGACGGGCGGGCCAGGCAGGCGGCCGCCTAATCGGCCCTCGCCACCCTCGTGGCCGCCCACCAGCCATGATCGACTCGGGCTCCTGAAAGTCGCGGTGTCCCACGCCGACGGACACCCCGGTTTTCAGAAGCCCGAGTCGATCAAGCCCGAACAGACCGGCCAGGCAGACCGGACAAGCCAAATTAGCCAGGCGAGCCGACCAGGCAGACCAGGCCGGACGCAGACCAGGCCGGACGCAGACCAGGCCGGACGCAGACCAGACCGGACGCAGACCAGACCGGACGCAGACCAGACCAGACCGGACGCAGGGGCCGGGGCATGGGTAGGGGGCGTGGTCAGTCCCAGGCCGCGCCGAGCGTGGCCAGTTGGTCCGCGTACTCGATGCGGTCGGCCCACTCGCCCGGCCAGGCGGTCATGCCGACGGACGCGCCCACGAAAGCGCCGGCCAGGGCGGCGATCGAGTCGGAGTCGCCGGCGGTGGTCGCGCCCCGGGCCAGCGCCGTGACCGGATCGTCGGCGTGCCGTACGGCGCAGAGCAGCGCGGTGGCCAGCGCCTCCTCCGCCACCCAGCCCTCCCCGGTGGCGCGGCACGGGTCGCCGCCGTCGTCCGGTCGCCGCAGCGCGTTGGTCAGTCGGTCGAGCACCGCGAGGCACTCGTCCCACCCTCGGGCGATGAACTCCTCCGGCGTGCCGACCCCCGGGCGCTGCCAGAGGTCATCCAGCCACTGCTCCCGGTAGACCAGGCGCTGGGACCGCGCCCGCTCGGTGAGAACGGCGGGAAGCTCGGCCAGCGTGGTGCCCGCCCGCAGCGCGAAGACGGCGTACGCGGTGAGTTCGCTGGCGGCCAGCCCGGTCGGGTGGCCGTGGGTCAGCCCGGCCTGCAACTGGGCCAACCCGGCCAGCGTGTCCAGGTCGACGTCGAGCAGGCCGACCGGGGTGACCCGCATGTTGGCTCCGCAGCCCTTCGACCCGGCCACGGTCGCCTCCTGCCACCGCAGGCCCCGCCCCAACTCCGCACAAGCGCGCAGGCAGGTCATGCCCGGTGCACGGTTGTTGTCCGGGCTGACCGCCCAGGCCAGAAAACGCCTGCGCAACAGCGGCTCCACCACCTCCGGGGTGAGCGAGGGCGCCTCGTGCAGCGCCCAGGCCACCGCGAGCGCCATCTGGGTGTCGTCGGTGACCAGCGCCGGCTCCCCGGACAGCTCACGGGGGCCGGTCGGGCCGTAGCGGCGCTCAATCTCGGCGACGGTCAGGAACTCGGTCGGCTTGCCCAGGGCGTCACCGTAGGCGAGGCCGAACAGCGAACCGGAGGCACGGCCGGAAACCGAACCCGAGGCACGGCCGGCGACCGCACCGGAGAGCGAACCCGAGGCACGGCCGGCGACCGCACCGGAGAGCGAACCGGAGGCACGGCCGGAGAGCGGACCGGAGTCGCGCGGCGCAGAGTTTTGGATCACGGCGGCCATCATGCCCGGCCGCCGCAACCTACTAAGAACGCTCAGTCCCAGCAGAGGCAGAACGGGTGGCCGGCCGGATCGGCGTACACCCGGAAGCCCTCGCCCTCGCCGGGCAGCCGCCGCGCCCCGAGCGCGAGCGCCGCCTTCTCGGCGGCCTCGATGTCGTCCACCGTCACGTCGAGGTGGAACTGCTGTGGACGCTCGGGGTCCGGCCAAGCCGGCTCGCGCAGGTTGAGCGCCTGCTGGAAGGCGAGGCGCGGCTGGTGACCGGGCGGGCCGCCGAGCACCACCCAGTCGTCATCGGAGTCGCCCTCGGCGAGAGGTACGCCGAGCAGCTCGGCGTAGAACGCCGCCAACGCCCGTGGATCCGGGCAGTCGATCACCACTGAACGCAACTGTCCAATCATGACCGTCATCCTGCCCACCCGGTACGACAGGAAACCTCAATCCTCGGTGAAGCGCCGGCCGGCGTCCCGGCACGCGGCGAGCACCGCGCGGGCGTACTGCGGGGTCGCGCCGGCGAGGCCGCAGGCCGGGGTGACCACCACCTGCTCGGCGAGCTGCCGACGGGGAAAGCCGAGGCGGTCCCAGAGCTGTCGTACCCGATCGGCGATCTGTGCGGAGGTCGGCGCGCCACCGGCCGACGGTGGCCGGGTCGGCGCGGCCCCGGCCAACAACCCGAGGCCCGCGTCGAGCGCCTCGCCCAGCGGGTCGAGGTCGGTGACGAGGTCCAGGTCGAGGGCGACCGCGACAGCGCCGGTGGAACGGATCAGTTCCAGCGGCACGTCCGGGGCGCAGCAGTGCACCAGCGTGGGCACGCCGACCGTGTCGACGACCGTGCGCAGCAGGGCGGCGGCGTCCACCGACTCGACCGCCCGGTACGCGCCCAGCCCGCTCTCGGTCGGCACCCGCCCGGCCAGCACGCTCGGCAGTGACGGCTCGTCCAGTTGCAGCAGCACCGATGCCTGGGGCAGCCGACGGGCGACCGCCGCTACGTGCCCGCGCAGCCCTTCGGCGAGGGAGCCGGTCAGGTCGCGGACCGCGCCGGGGTCGCGCAGCAGTCGGCCACCGATCGGCAACTCCAGGGAGGCGGCCAGGGTGAGCGGCCCGGTGGCCTGCACCTTGATCGGCCCGGCGTACCCCTCGGCCTGCTCGGTGAGCTGGTCCAGGTCGCGTTCCATCAGGTCCCGGGCTCGGCGCAGGTCACGGCCGGCGCGTGGGGCGACCCGCCACCGCCCCGCGTACACCTCGACGGGGAGTTCGACGAGCAGCCCGGCGGACCGGCCGATCATGTCCGCGCCGGGGCCACGGGCGGGCAACTCGGGCAGGTGCGGCAACTCGGGAAGCTCACCGAGGACCACCCGCTGCGCCTCGCCGATGTCGGTGCCGGGCAGCGAACCAATTCCGGTGGCCGCGCCGGCCGGCCAGGGCCACGCCTGATCTGTCACGGCCGAAGGCTATCCCGCGACCATCCCGGCCGTGCGGTCAGCCGGTGATGGTCGCGGAGCCGAGGACCACGTCGCCGGCCGGGTCCGGTCGGTACGCCACCACGGCCTGACCGGCGGCGACGCCACGGACGGGTCGGCGCAGCTCGGCGTGCAACCGGTCACCGTCGAGGGCGACGGTGGCCGGCACCACGTCGCCGTGTGCGCGCAACTGCACCTCACACTCGACCGGGGCGTCCGGACGTGCGCCGCCGGTCCAGACCGGACGTACGGCGTGCACGTCGGAGACCTCCAGCGCCTCGGCCGGGCCGACCGTCACCGTGTTGGTCTTCGGGGTGATGGAGAGCACGTAGCGCGGTCGGCCGTCCGGGGCGGGCCGGTCCAGGTGCAGCCCGCGACGCTGCCCCACCGTGTACGCGTACGCGCCGCTGTGGCTGCCGACGACCGCGCCGGTGGTGGCGTCCACCACGTCGCCGGGCGCTTCGCCGAGCCGGCCGGCCAGGAAGCCGCGGGTGTCCCCGTCGGCGATGAAGCAGATGTCGTGCGAGTCCGGCTTGTCGGCCACCGCCAGGCCACGCTCGGCGGCCTCCGCGCGGACCTGCGCCTTGGTCGAGTCACCGAGTGGGAAGATCGACCGGTCGAGCTGCTCGCGGGTGAGCACGGCGAGCACGTACGACTGGTCCTTGGCTAGGTCGACGCTGCGCCGCAGCAGCCCGTCCGCGCCGAGGCGGGCGTGGTGACCGGTCACCACCGCGTCGAAGCCCAGGGCCACCGCCCGGTCCAGCACCGCCGCAAACTTGATCTTCTCGTTGCAGCGGAGGCAGGGGTTCGGCGTGCGGCCGGCCGCGTACTCGGCGACGAAGTCGTCGACCACGTCCTCGTGGAAGCGGTCGGCCATGTCCCACACGTAGAACGGGATGCCGATCACGTCGGCCGCCCGCCGCGCGTCCCGGGAATCCTCCAGGGTGCAGCAGCCGCGCGCGCCGGTCCGATAGGTCTGTGGGTTGCGCGCGAGAGCCAGGTGTACGCCGGTCACGTCGTGCCCGGCCGCCACCGCCCGCGCCGCCGCCACGGCCGAGTCAACCCCACCCGACATCGCTGCCAGAACCCTCACCGACCCACTCCCCTTCCCCGCCCCTGTCCCACTCTCGTTCCCCCCACAACAACCCTATCCACCAGCCCCGACAACCCCCCGACCCGGCAAACCCCGTCGAGCCTGCCCCCCCTCCGTCGATCATGGAGTTGTGGTGCCCGGAAGCAACCGAAGAGCACCTTTTGCCCCCCACCACAACTCCATGATCGACGCCGAAAAGGGCGCGGGAGTCGGGGGACGAGGGGGCAGGCGGGCTAGCGGGGGGTTCTTAGGGCGGCGGCTCGGCGGGCTCGGTCTACTGCTGCTGGGAGGGCGGCGATGAGGGCGTCGACGTCGGCCTGGGTGCTGGTGTGGCCGAGGGTGAAGCGCAGCGAGGAGCGGGCGCGGTCGTCGTCGGCGCCCATCGCGAGCAGCACGTGGGAGGGCTGGGCCACGCCGGCCGAGCAGGCGGAGCCGGTCGAGCAGGCGATTCCCTGCGCGTCGAGCAGGAGCAGCAGGGCGTCGCCCTCGCAGCCGGGGAAGGAGAAGTGCGCGTTGCCGGGCAGCCGGTCGGTCGGGTCACCGTTGTAGATCACCTCGGGCACCGCCTGCCGAACCCGCTCGATCAGGTCGTCGCGGAGCGCGGCCACCCGGGCGGCGTACTCCTGCTGGCCCTTCACGGCCGTCTCGACGGCGACGGCGAACGCGACGATGCCGGCGGTGTCGAGGGTGCCGGAGCGGATGTCGCGTTCCTGGCCGCCGCCGTGCAGCAGCGGCGTGGCCGGCACGTCCCGGGCGAGCAGCAGCGCGCCCACCCCGGTCGGGCCGCCCAACTTGTGCCCGGTGACGGTCAGCGCGGCGACCCCGCTGGCGCCGAAGTCGACGGGCACCTGACCGACCGCCTGGATGGCGTCGGTGTGGAAGGGCACACCGTGTTCGGCGGCGACGGCGGCCAGCTCGGCCACCGGCTGGACGGTGCCGACCTCGTTGTTCGCCCACATCGCGGTGACCACGGCCACCTGGTCGGCGTGCGCGGCCAGCTCGGCGCGCAGGGCCTGCGGGTCGAGGCGACCGACGGCGTCCACCGGTAGCCAGCCGACGTCGGCGCCCTCGTGTTGGGCCAGCCAGTCGACCGCGTCCAGCACCGCGTGGTGCTCGACGGCGCTGGAGACCACCCGACGTCGGTCGGGACTGGCGCTCCGGCGGGCCCAGAAGATGCCCTTGACCGCGAGGTTGTCGCTCTCCGTGCCGCCACCGGTGAAGATCACCTCAGAGGGCCGAGCGCCCAGCACCGCGGCCACCCGCTCGCGGGACTCTTCGACTCGGCGGCGGGCACGGCGACCCGCCGCGTGCAGGGAGGACGCGTTGCCGACCTCGCGGGCGGTAGCGACGTACGCCTCCAGTGCCTCGTCGAGCATCGGAGTCGTCGCCGCGTGATCCAGGTAAGCCATCGCCGTTCAGCGTACGGCCGACACCTTGGGGACCGGATGCCGGAGGGGACTGCCCGCCGGACGGGGCGACGGCTCCGGCGGCCACGGGTGACGCCCGAGTTCTCCAGGACGGCCAACTACATCCGCATGTGGCGAATCTCCCGAGCGTCCCGGGGTACTACGAGGTCTGGCTCATCAACCCGACGAGGGAGATGTTCTCGGTGGGCACCCTGACGGGCTGATCGGCGGGCCGGCTCAGCTCCCCGGCTCGCCGATCAGCTCCCCAAACGGCAGTGGCCGCCCGGAGTCCGGACGGCCACTGACAGGTTGCGGGGTCACTTACGCTTGCGGATCTCCTCGGCGGCCTGCGGGACGACCTTGAACAGGTCGCCCACCACACCGAAGTCGGCCAGCTCGAAGATCGGCGCCTCGCCGTCCTTGTTGACCGCGACGATGGTCTTCGAGGTCTGCATGCCGGCCCGGTGCTGGATGGCGCCGGAGATACCGAGGGCGACGTAGAGCTGCGGGGAGACCGTCTTGCCGGTCTGGCCCACCTGGAACTGGTGCGGGTAGAAGCCGGAGTCGACGGCCGCCCGGGACGCGCCGACGGCACCGCCGAGCAGGTCGGCCAGTTCCTCGACCAGCTTGAAGTTGTCGGCGTTGCCGACGCCGCGACCACCGGAGACGACCACGCCGGCCTCGGTCAGCTCGGGGCGGGAGCCCTTCTGCTCGGCGACCCGCTCGACGACCCTGGCCAGCTTGTCGGTGTCGGTGACCGACACGCTGAGCTGCTCGATCGTGGGGGTGGCCGCCGCCGGGGCGGGGGTGACCGAGTTGGGCCGGACGGTGACCAGCGGCAGGCCCTTGGTGACCTTGGACTTGACGATGGTGGAGCCGGCGAAGGCGACCTGCGTCGCGGTGCCGTCGGCGTCCAGGCCGACCACGTCGGTCAGGATGCCGTTGTCGAGCTTGACGGCGAGGCGGGCGGCGATCTCCTTGCCCTCCTGGGCCGAGGCCAGCAGCACCGCGGCCGGCTGCACCCGCTTGACCAACTCGGCCAGCACGGTCGCCTTGGGGGCCACCAGGTAACCGTCGATCTCGTCACCCTCGGCGGCGTAGATCTTCTCCGCGCCGTACTCGCCCAGCTTGCCGCTCAGCGCCTCGGCCGCGCCGGCGCCACCGAGCACCACCGCGCTCGGGGTGCCCAGCTCGCGCGCGAGGGTGAGCATTTCCAGGGTGACCTTCTTGACGCCGAATTCCTTGGTGGCTTCGACGACGACGAGAACCTCAGACATGTCAGAACCCCCCTCTCACACGAACTTCTCGGTGGCGAGGAACTCGACCAGCTTGACGCCGCCCTCGCCCTCATCAGTGATCTTGGCACCGCCGGAGCGCGGGGGCCGCTTGGTGTGCTCGACGACCGCGCTGGTCGCGCCGTCGAGGCCCACCTCGTCGGCCGCGACGCCGAGGTCGGCCAGGGAGAGCGTCTGCACCGGCTTCTTCTTGGCGGCCATGATGCCCTTGAAGGAGGGGTAGCGCGGCTCGTTGATCGTGTCCCAGACGGAGACCACGGCCGGGGTGGCGGCGGTGACCACCTCGTAGCCCTCCTCGGTCTGCCGCTCGACGGTCAGCGTCGCGCCGTCGACGGTGAGCTTGCGGGCACCGGTGAGCGCCGCGACACCCAGCCGCTCGGCGATCATGTGCGGCATGACCTGCACCCGACCATCGGTGGACTCGGCACCGCAGATGACCAGGTCAGCGCCGAGCTGACCGAGCGCGGCGGCGAGCACCTTCGAGGTGGCGACGGCGCACGAGCCGTGCAGGGCGTCGTCCAGCACGTGCACGGCCTTGTCCGGGCCCATGGAGAGCGCCTTGCGGATCGACTCGGTCGCCCGGTCCGGACCCATGGTCAGGATGGTGACCTCGCCCCCGTGCGCCTCCTTGATCTTCAGCGCCTCCTCGATGGCGTACTCGTCCATCTCGTTGATCACGTTGTTCGCCGAACCGCGGTCGACGGTGTTGTCGTCATTGCGCAGGTTGCGGTCCGCGCCCGAATCGGGCACCTGCTTGACGAGTACGACGATGTTCATCGCGCTTCGACGACCCTCCTGTGTGGTGGTGCGATTCGCTCGCCCGGTCTGGGGCGCAGCGTCGCGCGTCGGTCGACACCAGGTCAACCGGGGGCGGTTGTGCAGTTGCCCACGGGCGCAATGTTACCTGCCAGTAGGTTGCGGCCCCGCAGCACACAGAGTGACACAGCTCACCGAGCCGAGGCCGGTCAGGCTGGCTCGGCCAACGCGACCCGGATCTGGTCGATGGCCGCCGCCTCGGCCGGCGCCACCCCGTCGTGCGCCCGGGCCACCTGGTCCGCCGCGGCCAACACCAGCGCGCGGTACGCGTCCACGTCCCCCGGGGACTTCTCGCGCAGGATGCGCACCGCGCGCCCCAACGCCGGCAGCACCACCGACTCGATCTCCAGCTGCGAGTCCCGGGGAATCCGCGGCAGCGGTCCGGTGGTCAACGCCTCCTTGACCGTGCCACTGGCGTCGGCCAGCGCGCCGGACGCGGCGATGCTCTCCCGGATCACCCCCAGGACTCCCGGGTCGGCGTTGGAGACCAGGAAGACAGCACCGAAGGCGCCGGTCTTGAGGGTCAACCGTTCCTCGTCCGTCAACCGCTGCTCCATGATCACGGAGTGTAGACGTACGGGGTGGTGGTGGTGACCGGGACGAGGCCGAGCCGCTGGAGGATGGGCCGGCTGTCCTCGGAACAGTCGACCTGCATCAGCGTCCGGCCCCGCTGTTCGGCCAGCCGCGCCCGGTAGTTGACCAGCGCCCGGTAGATGCCCTTGCGCCGCCACTGCGGCAGGGTCGAGCCACCCCACAACGTGGCGAAGCCGGTGTTCGCCGGGAACCGCACCCAGCCGGCGCTCACCACCGTTTCGTCCGCCTCAGCGACCACCACGGTGATCGAGTTCGGGTCGGCGTCGATCTCCTTGGCCAGCCCCCACACCAGGTGCGAGCGGTCCTCCTGCCAGACCTCCTCCTCCATGGCGGCGATCCGCTCCAGGTCCGCCCGGGAGGTCACCTCACGCAGGCGTACCCCCTCGGGGACGACCGGCAGCGCGGCGGCCAGCGGCGCGACCGGGCCGACCACGACGGTCTCCCGGTCCTCCGGCACGAAGCCGGCAGCGCGCAGGCGGTCCGCCAGGTCCGCCGGTTCGTCGTGTTCGTTGAGCTTCCACTCCGCCGACTCGCCCCGCTCACGGCACAACCGCACCTGCCGGGCGATCAGCTCGTCCAGCGCGTCACCGGTCAACCCGCCCAGATCGCGGTAGGTGATGAAGCCACCGGCGTCGAGTCCGGAGATCCGGACCAACGGCCCGTCCCGCTCCACCGTCACCCCCGCCGGGACCGGGTCGGGGATCTCCGGGCGGAGCTGATTGTCGTAGGCGTCGCGCAACGTCATTACGTCGAGATCAGTCACCGGCCCAGGTTAGGCGGGAGGGGAAGCGAATAATCGGCACCGTGTGGAAGACGATCAGGCGGTGGTTCGACCCAGCGGAGCTGCGCTCGGTCGGTGAGCCGCCGGACTACCGCTTCTCCCTGGCCAACGAACGCACCTTCCTGGCCTGGCTGCGCACCGGGTTGGCGCTGGTCGGCGGCGGGTTGGCCGCCGCCCAGTTCCTGCCACCGCTGCCGATGAGCCACCTACGGGAGGTGATCGCGGTGGCCCTGCTGCTGCTCGGCGCGGCGGTCGCGATCCGCGCGGTGGACCACTGGGCGCGGACCGAACGGGCCATCCGGCTCGGTCAGGAGCTGCCCGCGTCCCGCTTCCCCGCCATCCTGGCGCTCGCCGTGGGCGTCGGCGCGTTACTGCTGGTGGTCGCCGTCCTGATGCGGGCGGTCGGCGACCGGTGAGCACCGGACGCGACCCCGGGCTGCAAGCGGAGCGGACCCGGCTGGCCTGGCGGCGCACCCTGCTCACGATCACGGTGGTGACCGTGCTCGCCGTCCGCCTGGCGTCGACGGGCGACCCGACCGGGGCGCTGATCGCCGGCGTGACCGTGCTGGTGTGGGGCGCGCTGCTCGCGCTCTGCTGGCCGCGTGCCACCGGCACCGGACCGGCCCGCACCGGTGGTCGCACGCTGCCCCTGGTCACCGTGGGCACCGTGGTCCTCGCGTCACTGGGAGTGCTGCTGGCGCTTCGCGGACTGTGGTGACGGGATCCGGTGCGCCATGATGGGTGCATGGCCCGGCTTGGCATCCTCCTCTTCCTGGTGCAGATCGTCCTCGCGGTCTGCGCGCTGATCAGCTGTCTCTCCGCCGAGGAGGGCCAGATCCGCGCCCTTCCCCGGATCGCCTGGGTGCTGATCATCTTGTTCTTCCCGCTGGTCGGCTCGATCGCCTGGTTCGTCGCCGGCCGGGAGCCCAGCCCCACCCCTCGGAAGGGCTGGCTGGGCGGCACCACCAGCGTCGAGCGGCAGCGCCCCCGGCCGGTGGCGCCCGACGACGACCCGGAGTTCCTGCGCTCCGTGCAGGAGCGCGCCCAACAGCAGGACCAGGAACTCTTCCGCCGCTGGGAGGAAGACCTGCGGCGGCGCGAGGACGACCTGCGCCGCCGCGACGGTGAGCCGCCGCGGGAGGGCGACCGACCGGAGGTGTGAACGCGCCGCCGCCACCCCGGCAGGGGCGACGGCGGCGGGCGCGGCTCAGGCCAGATTCGACGACCGGGGGTACGCGTCGGTCGGGTCGGTGAGCACGTTCACCAGGTACGGCACACCGGAGTCGAACGCCCGCTGGAGCGCCGGGCCCAGGTCGGCCGCCTTGGCGACCGTCTCCCCCGCGCCACCGAGCGCGCCGACCACCGTGTCGTAGCGCAGCTCCGGCTGGAGGTCGGCGGCCACGTCGTAGCCGTACATGGCCCGCATCGGGTGCTTCTCCAGCCCCCAGATGCCGTTGTTGCCGACGACGATCACCACCGGCAGCTTCTGGCGGACCAGCGACTCGACGTCCATCAGCGAGAACCCGGCCGCGCCGTCGCCCATCAGCACGCAGATCTGCCGGTCCGGGTGACTGACCCGGGCCCCCATCGCGTAACCCATGCCGGTGCCCAGGCAGCCGTACGGGCCCGGGTCCAGCCAGGTGCCGGGCTGGGCCGGCTCCAGGTACCGCCCGGCGTACGACACGAAGTCACCGCCGTCGCCGATGGTGATCGCGTCCGGGGCGAGCACCCGACGCAGCTCGCCGTAGATCCGGGCCGGGCGGATCGGGTCGGTCTCGGCGGCCATCTCCGCGGCGTCGCGCGCCTTCGCCGCGTCCTCGGCCACGCGCAGGTCGGCGATCCAGTCGGCGTGGGCGGCCCGGTCACCGGAGTGGTCGGCCAGCGCGGAGAGGATCAGGCGCAGGTCGCCGGCGGGGGCAGCGGCCGGCTGCACGTGCGTCGCCCGCTGGCTGGGCGCGTCGACGATGTGCACCACCTTGGCGTCACCGAAGTCACCGAAGCTGAGCCGGAAGTCGAGCGGGGTGCCCACCACCACGACCACGTCGGCGCCGGAGAGCGCGGCCCGGCGGGCCTTGGCGAACGCGAGCGGGTGCTCCGGCGGAAGCGAACCGCGACCCATGCCGTTGGTGAAGACCGGCACCTGCAACGCCTCGGCCGCCTCGCGCAGGGCGGCGACCGCGTCGCCCGCGTACACGTCGGAGCCGGCGATGATGACCGGCCGCTGCGCCCCCGCGATGAGCAGCGCGGCGCGGCCGACCTCCTCCGGGTCCGGCGCGATCGGGTCGACACCCGTCACGGTGGGCAGCTCGGCGTCGGCGACCGAGAAGACCGTCTCCAACGGGAAGTCGAGGAAGGCCGGGCCGCGGTGCGGGGTGAGCGCGGCGTGCAGCGCCGCACCCACCGCACGCGGGATGTCGTCGGTGCTGAACACCGTCTCGGCGTGCTTCGTGACCGGGGCGACCAGCGGCAGGTGGTCCATCTCCTGCAGGCTGCCCGAGCCCCAGCGGAACGCGGGCGCGCGGCCGCCGAGCACCAGCACCGGTGACGCGTTGAAGAACGCGCTGGTCATACCGGAGATGCCGTTGGTGACGCCGGGCCCGGCGGTGAGCACGGCGAGGCCGGGGCGGCGCTGGAGCTTGGCCACCGCCTCGGCGGCGAAGACCGCGGACTGCTCGTGCCGGACGTCGTAGATCGGGAAGTCGGTCTTGTGCGCGGCGTCGTAGAGCGGGAAGACGTGCCCACCGGACAGCGTGAACATCTCCCGTACGCCGTGCGCGCGCAGTGCCGCGAGCGCCAACTCGCCGCCGTGACCCTCGATCCGCTCCGTCATGTCGCTCCCATCGTCCGTGGCCGGGATCACAGGTTACCGGCCAGTCACCTACTGCCCCGACCGTGGCCCCGGCTGGCGGAAGCCGTCCAGCTCAGCGCCGTGGAAACGGCCGCGCCCGCCCGGTGGGATCTCCACCGGACGGGCGCGGTCGGTCAGCGCTGAGGTGTCAGCGCGTCTTCAGCACCACCGCCACCGGCTCGGTCCGGTACGGGGTGTCGGTCTCGAACGCCAACCGTGCCGCGTGCTCGCCGTTCCCGGCGATGGCCGGGACGGCCGCCGACACCCGGACCGTGACGGTCCGACCCGCCGGGATGGTCAGCTCGGTCTTGTTCGCCGAGAGCCACGACACGTCGGTGCCACGGATGCAGGAACCGCCACCGGGCAGCTGGTACACGGACGCGGAGAGGTCGCCCTCACTGTCCAGACCGCCGACCTGGAACGTGCCGCAGGCCGCGCCGCCCCGTGCCCCGGGGTGGGGCAGGTCCGGCAGCCTCGACCAGAGCCCGGTCGCCGGGTCGAGTTCGCGCACCTGCGCCGAGGTGGCGCTGCCGTAGATGCCGCCCATGATCCGTAGCTTGCCGTTGACGCTGGCGGCCGTCATGCCGTAGCCCGACACCGGCAGACCGGTCGTCGGCACCCAGGTGTTCGACTCGGGGAAGTAGCGGTACGCCCCCGCCGTCGCGTCCCGCCGGGCCGGCAGGTATCCACCCGCGCAGATCAGCCCGTCGCCGATCGCCCCGCAGGCTTGGAGCGCCACGCCCTCGGGGTAGTCGGCCAACGAGACCCACCGGTCGACGTCGGGGTCGTAGCGGTACACCCGCTGCGACGGCGGATCGCACCGGCCGTCGGCACAGCCGGCGACCACGTACAGCTTGCCGTCGAGCGACACCGCCGCGCCGTTGTACGTCCCCTTGGGCAGGTCCGCCCGACGCGACCAGGTGTTGGTCATCGGGTCGTAGGCGTACGTGGTGGTGACCGTCTCGCCCAGCGGGCTCAGCCCACCGGCCACGTAGAGCTTGCCGTCGACGAAACCGCCAACCGCTGCGGTACGCGGCTCGGGCAGGTCGGCGATCCGCTTCCAGGCCCGGGCCTGCGGGTCGAAGGCCCACCCCTCCCGCAGGGTGTACTCGTAGCTGGAGCCGCCCACCGAGTACACCGCGCCGTCGTTCTCGGCGACCAGGTTGTCCGCCGCCGGCATCGGCAGGTCGGGCATGGTCACCCACGCGCTGCCGTCCCCCACCTGCTGCGCCGGCGACTCGCCCGAGCGCGCGGCGACGAGCTTCGCGTCGCTGGTGTAACCGCGGTCCTGCTCGACCAGCCGGACCGTCAGAGGCCGCGCACCCTCGTTGGTGAGCCGGACCTCCCGGGTGGCGGAACGACCCGGCTTGACGGAGAACGACAACTCCGACTCGTCGACGCTCAACCGTCCGCTCTCCAGCCGCCAGTCCCGTTGCACCACCCGGTCGACCTTGACCTTCAGCTTCCCCTTGGCGTCGGCGTACCGCAGGCCGGTGACGGTCATCGGCACCTGGCCGTCGCCCGCGGCGAAGAGCCAGTAGAAGCCGTCGTCGAGCGCCGAGTCGTCGGTCGTGTCCACACTGGTGGCCTTCGCCGCCAGGTCGGTGCCGGCCGAGACGGTGGCGCCGACGAGCGCCCCACCGGTGTTGTCGTCCCGGATCTGCCCGGCGATGATCCCGCCCGGCACGGCGGCACACGTCCGCCTACCGACGAAGGCGTTGTCCAGCTGCCACCAGTAGGAGAAGCTGCCCTGGTAGCGGAACCGCGCCTGCACACCGGCCTTCCCGGCCGCCTGCGGGATCGGAATCTCCAGGTGCCCGCGTACCGGGACGTCAGGGAAGCGGTACGCCTCCTTCCAGGTCGCCCCGTTGTCCAGGCTGAGCTCGACGAACCCCTTCTGCACGCCGTAGCTGGACGAGCCGAAGTCGGTGTCGAAACCGACCACCGGGTTGGTGATACCGCGCAGGTCCAGCGACGGCGTCACCAGGGTGGAGTCGAGGTTGCCGAACTGCGCCCAGGTGTTGATGGAGGCGAACTCGCCCGTACCGCCGGTCAGATTGCCCTGCCTGCCGATGTCGTCGAAGCGCCAGGTCTGGCCGGAGGCGGACTCGTCGGTGACCCGCCAGCCGTCCTTCGGTCCACTGGCCCAGCCGGTGAAGTCGGTGCTGACACCCTGGTAGTCCCAGGCGTACCCGGGGGCGGCGCACGTCGAGGCGTCGATGGCGAGCTTCACGTTCTTGCGGATGTCGCTCGCCGCACCGCTCGACCCGGCGCCGATGGTGGCGGACACCGTGCTCGTCACGTACCCCGGCATGTCGACCGGGGACACCCGCAGGGTGTAGGAGCCGACCGGCAGCTCGACGTCGTAGCGGCCGGTGTACGGGTCGGTGAAGACCGAGCCGCCCGGATAGCCGTCGATGGCGATCTTCGCGTAGATCGGCCAGCCGTGCCCGGAGGCGTCGCTGACGACACCGGTGAGGTGACGGGTCTCGACCGCGGTCATCGTGAGGTTCCGGGTCACGCTCGTACCGGCGGCGACGGTGACCCGGCTCGACGTCGGGGCCTGGTAACCGAACTCGGTGGCCGCGAGGTCGTAGCTGCCGGCCGGGGCGAAGAGGCGGTAGCGGCCCTTGTCGTCGGTGACCGCCCGGTACGTCGCACCGGTCGAGTCGGTGGCGATGACGGGGACGCCGGCGAGCGGGCCCTCCGGCTTGCCGTACGCGTTCGTGCCGCTCTTCACCGTTCCGCTGACCTCCCCGGCCACGCCGAGGGTGAGCGCGGAGACCCCGTTGGGGCTCCCCAGACCGGTGGGTCCGTCCCAGCCCGGACCGGCGTTGCACCGCAGGTCACCGCAGTACCCGTTGGAGCCCTCGGTGATGTCGAAGAGACCGGCGGCCTTGTCCTTGCGGTACGGGTAGGTCACCGGGTACGTGCCGGGCACCGGATCGCCGGCCAGCGCGTACATCGCCGCAACCAGTGGGGCGGCCAGTGAGGTCCCGCCCCACTGTGCCCAGCCGGCCTGACCGAGGGTGTTGTAGACGGCCAGGCCGGACTCCGGCGCGGCCGTGGCGGAGATGTCGGCGCTGGCCCGCTTGTCGTCGCAGCGCGTGTCGATGTCGGCCTGGTACGCCGGCCTCGCCTCGTAGCGGGAACAACCGCTGCCCGCCGCCGACCACGCCGTCTCCGACCAGCCGCGGGGGGAGGAGGGGTCGCGGGTCAGGAGGGTGCCGCCGACCGACACCACGTTCGGGTGGGTGGCCGGGTAGCTCTGCACATTGCCGATGTCACCGCTGGCGACCGTGATCACGACGCCCGGGTGGTCGTAGTGGGCCGCGAAGTAGCCCTGGTAGTACTTCTCGCCCGGCACGCCGTACGAGTTGGAGATGGCGACCGCGCCGAGTCGGGCCGCGGTGTCGACGGCGCGGCCGAGGTTCTCACCACCGTTGTCGTCGGCCTGCACGAGGAGGATGTTGCACTTCGGGCAGGCCGACGAGACGGCGTCCAGGTCCAGGGCGGCCTCGATCGACCAGCCCTCGTCCTCGACCGGGTAGTTCGTCCCGCCGTACTGATCCACCTTCCGGAAGCAACCGTTCGCGGTGGTGCACGGCGGCAGCCCGTAGTGGGCCCGGAACACCGCGAGGTCGGCTTCGGCCGCGGCGTACCCGAAGGCGCCGACGATGGCCACGGTCTGTCCGTCGCCGCCCGAGGGCAGCCGGTACGCGGACTTGATGTCGTCCGGCCCCAACGCGCCCGGCGGCGGGGACGTGGTCTTCAGGCGGCGCTGGCTGTCCTGGCTGGACAGTCCGACGGCGAAGCAGCGGGCCCAGGGGCCGTCCGTGCCGGCCTCGGCGGCGGTGGCGGTGTTGCAGCTCGCGGGGGTGTACCGCAGCGCGTCCCAGTCGGCGGAGGGGGACGGGGCGGGCGTCGGGGCCGCTTGCGCCGCGGCGACCGGCAGGGGGCCGGTGGCGAGCAGCGACAGGGTGACCGCGGCGACCAACCCGCGTAGCAGGACCCGGGGGGTCTGTCTCCGGCGTAAGCGCCCGACCATCCAAAACTCCTCAGCAGAAGCATCATGGACACGGCTCGCCGTTGAGACCGCGAACGCAGAACCGCCGAGCCCGCGGGTGATCCCCGACACGAACCCGGCGTACGTCGAGGCGTGATCTTGGCACGGGCGCGAAAGGACGGACAATGACCCGGGGCATTCATGTTCCGGACAGCTGGCCGGTTCCCGACGGAGGCCGCGGATGTGGCGTGCGGTAGGCGTACCCGAGCCTGACGGGCTCGTGTACGAGGCGCTGGCCCGTCGTCGCCAGGCGACGCTCAACGATCTCCTCGGCGACGTCGCGCTCTCCCCGGCGCAGCTGAGAAGCGCCCTCGGTCGCCTGGTCGACCGTGGTCTGGCCAGCCGACCACCCGGACGCCCGGCCCGCTACGCGGCGACGTCACCCGACCAGGTGGCGACCTTCCTGATCGCCGAGCAGGAACGCGACCTGCTCCGGCTGCGCCGGCACGCCGATGAGCTGGCCAAGGAGATCCGCCAGCGCGAGGGGCCCGGTCGACACCCGGCCGAGCTGGTCGAGGTCATCGAGGGGGTCGGGAACCTCCGGGCCACCCTCATTCGGCTGCAACGTGAGGCGCGGGTGCAGATCCGCGGCATGGACCGACCGCCCTACCTGGACAACCCCGCCGGCGGCAACACCGAGGAGACCCGGCAGCTCGCCGACCGTGCCCTGACCTACCGGGTGATCTACGACCGGTCGGCGTTGGCCATTCCGGGGCGGATGGCGGAGATCTGGCGGGGTGTCCAGTCCGGCGAACGCGCCCGGGTCGCCAGCAACGTGCCGATGAAGATGCTGCTCTGCGACGACCGGTTCGCGCTCATCCCCGTGCTGGCAGCCGGGCAACTGACCGACGCCGCGTACCTGATCCACCCGTCGTCGCTGCTGGACGCCCTCGGCGGCTTGTTCGAGGCGCTCTGGGAACGGGCCGTCGCTCTCAACCGCTCGGTCGGCGGCGGGCGGGGCGGCCCACCCGGCCCGACCGACGGCGGGAGCGGCCCGAGCGCCGGGGAGCACCCGGACCGGCTCACCGACCGCGACAGCGAGCTGCTCGGCCTGTTGGCCGGCGGGGCCACCGACGAGCGGATCGCCCGGACCCTGGGCTGGAGCGTGCGGACCGTGCACCGACACGTCCACCGGATCATGGCGATGGTCGGTGCCGAGACCCGATTCCAGGCCGGGATGGAGGCGGTCCGGCGCGGGTGGGTGTGAGACCCGGCGCCGGTCAGCGGCCGGTGAAGCCCGGCTTGCGCTTCTCGACGAAGGCCGCCATGCCCTCGCGCCGGTCGTCGGTGGCGAACAGCGCCGCGAAGAGCTGACTCTCCCAGGCCAGACCCGAGTTCAGATCCATGTCCAGGCCGCCGTCGACCGCCAGCTTCGCCGCGCGCAGCGCCTGCACCGGCCCGGTCAGGTACGGAGTGATCATCGCGACGGCCGTGTCGTACACCTCGGCGGCCGGGGCGACCCGGTCGGCCAGGCCGATCCGCAACGCCTCCTGGGCGTCCACCATCCGCCCCGACATGATCAGATCCTTGGCGCGGGCCGGGCCGACCAGCCGGGCCAGCCGCTGGGTGCCGCCCGCACCCGGGATGATGCCCAGCTTGATCTCCGGTTGGCCGAGCTTGGCGTCCTCGGCGACCACCCGCCAGTCGCAGGCCAACGCCAGCTCGCAGCCGCCGCCGAGGGCGTACCCGGTGATCGCGGCGACCACCGGCTTGGGGATCCGGGCGATCGCGCCGAGCGCGCTGGACAGGTTCGCGGCGCGGTCGGCCATGTCCACGTAGGACATCTCGGCCATCTGCTTGATGTCCGCGCCGGCGGCGAAGACCTTCTCCCCGCCGTACACGATGACGGCGCGAACCTCGGGATCGGCGGTGGCCGCCGTGGCCGCGGCGCGCAACTCCTCCTGCACCTGGGTGTTGAGCGCGTTCATCGGCGGCCGCTCCAGCCGGATCGTGCCGATGCCGTCAGTGGTCTCCAGCCGAACGAACTCGCCCACGCTGCCCTCACTTCCTCGTCGAAGTCGCGTGCCAACCTTACGACCCGGCTCGTTTGGGTAAGTAGTGTGGTGTCAGCCCCGTGGGCGGGAGTCCAGCCATGATCACGTATTACGACGACAGATCGGTCCAGGTCACCTCCACCACCGTTCGCGTCGACGGTCGCAGCTACGCGCTGGCCGACATCACCATGATCTGGCACCGCCGTGGCAGCCGTTCCTGGCGCGTGCTGGCGGGGCGGGGTGCGATCGGCGCCGCGCTCGCCGGCCCACTGGTAGCGGCGGTGCTCGGCATCGGCATCGCCGTCTGGCTACACCGCTCACCCACCGTGACGATCGCGATCGTCGGCGCGTCGGTGCTGGTCGGGCTGGCCGTCGGGCCGGTCGCCGACTTCCTCTTCGAACACCTGGACCGCTCGTACGCCCGGGGCAGCCGCCAACTGGAGATCTGGGCCCGTTGGCGGGGTCAACCGGTGCGCCTGCTGCGCACCGGTGACGCGCTGCGCTTCGGGCAGATCTACCGGGCGGTGCAGCGCGCGGTCGAGCACAGCCAACCGGCCCGCCCCGGCATCCGCCGCTAGGCCGCCCGACCCATCCCGCGACCCGGCGGCGTCAGCGCGGGCGGGTGCCGCTCCGGGAGCCTTTGGAGCTGATGTCGTAGACGATTCAGCTCCAAAGGACGACCGCACCACCCCGCGCTCCCGGCGCGCTCCCGCAGCGCTCACGGTGGGACACGCGAGGCGAGGGTTGCCCGTTGGTGGTTAGCCTTAGTGATGACCCTCTATTACCGGGACGACGCGGTGCAGGTGACCTCCGAGTCGATCCGGGCGGGCGGTCACGTGATCGCCCTGTCCGACGTGACGTTCGTCTGGCACGCGCGGGGGCAGAAGACCCTCGCCGTACGCGGACGGGTGCTGGGTCGCGGTGTCCTGGTCCTGCTGCTCTCACTGCCGCCGCTGGTCGCCATGGTCTGTGTGCTGTCACTGGCCTGGTCGGCACAGGATCGGGGCAACTGGCAGTTGGCGCTGATCATCCTCGCCGCCTGCGCGGTGGGGGCGTTGGCGTTGCTGCCGTTCCTGGAGATCCCGTTGGGTTGGCTGGACCGCTCCTACGAACGCGGCAGCCACGTGCACGAGCTGTGGGTGCAACACCACGGCCGGGAGGACCTGCTGGTACGCACTCCGGACGCGCTCCGGTTCGGGCAGATCTACCGGGCCGTGCAGCGCGCCGTCGAACAGCACGGAGATCATTGATACCAAGCCCAACGGGCGGTTGTGGTGCGGCCGACGCACACTTGATCCCATGGCGATTCCCCTCCCCACCCCGTCCGCCGTGGTCGGCCTGACCCGTTCCGCTCTCGACCAGGCGCTCGGCTCGGCCGCCTCGATGGCCGCCGTGCCCGCCCGCGCGTTCGCGGTGCTGGACGGGGTGGAGGCGCTGCTGACCCGGATCAACGGCGTGGTCGACCGGATCGAGACGACCCTGGACCGGACCGACCGGGTGCTCACCGACGCTGAGGCGGTGACCGGCCGGGCCGCGGTCACCGTGGGCGCCGCGGCGGAGGCCACCGCCACGGCGGGCGAACTGCTGGCGGCGTACGAGCCGGCGCTGCGCCGGGCCGCGCCGATGACCGAGCGGTTCGTCGCACAACTCAGCCACGAGGAGATCACCGCGGCGATCCACCTGATCGACGAGTTGCCCAAGCTCAAGGAGCACCTGACGGCGGACATCCTGCCGATCCTGGCCACCCTGGACCGGGTCGGCCCCGACCTGCACGACCTGCTCGACGTCACCCGTGACCTCAAGCTCGCCGTGGCCGGCATCCCGGGCCTGGGCATGCTGCGCCGACGCGGCGAGAAGCTCAGCGACGACGTCGCGGTCTGATCGGGCGGTCAGGCCGGCGCGTACAGCTCGTCGATCTCGGCGCGTTGCGGTAGCGCCACCGACGCGCCGAGCTTGCGGACGCAGGCGGCGCCGGCCGCCGCCGCCCAGCGCACCGCGTCGACCAGGTCGCGCCCCTCGCCCCAGCCGACGGCCAGCGCGGCGGTGAACGCGTCACCGGCGGCGGTGGAGTCGACCACGTCGACCCGTACGGCGGGCACGTGCACCTCGGCACCGTCCCGGTCGACGTACCAGGCACCCTCACCGCCGAGCGTGAGCACGGCCCGGGAGGTCAGGTCGAGCAGGGCGCGGGGCTCCTCCCGACCTCGACCGGTGAGCGTCTGCGCCTCGCCCTCGTTGACGACCAGCAGGTCCACGGCGGCGAGCAACTCGGGCGGGAGGTCGCGGGCCGGGGCGGCGTTCAGGATGACCCGGGTGCCGGCGTCGCGGGCGGCCACCGCGGCGGCCGTCACGGTCGGCACCGGGATCTCCAGTTGGGCGACGAGGACGTCGGCCGCGCGCACCGTGGCCAACTCGTCCTCGGTGAGGCCGACCAGGGCGTCGTTCGCGCCGGGGGTGACCACGATGGCGTTCTCCCCCTGGGCGTTGACCATCACCAACGCCACCCCGGAGGCACCGTAGACCACCCGGAGCTGACTGGTGTCCACGCCGGCGGCGGTGATGCGGGCCTTGAGGGTGACGCCGAAGGCGTCCGAGCCGATCGCGCCGAGGAAGGCGCAGGAGGCACCGGCCCGGACCGCGGCCACGGCCTGGTTGGCGCCCTTGCCGCCGGACACCATCACGAAGTCGGTGCCGAGCATGGTCTCGCCCGGTCGTGGCAGCGCGGGCGCCATCGCGACCAGATCCATGTTGGCGCTGCCCACCACGGCGACCCGGGTCTGCGGCATGGTCGTCTCCGTCGGCCGACGCTCAGGCGGCGCGAGCCGTGAAGCGGTCGCCCGACCGCTCGACCACCAGTGGCAGCCCGAAGGTCTTGGAGAGGTTGTCGCCGGTCAGCGTCTCGGCGAGCAGACCCTGGGCGACCACCCCGCCCTCGCGCAGCAGCAGCGCGTGGGTGAACCCGGGCGGGATCTCCTCGACGTGGTGGGTGACCAGCACCATCGCCGGGGCGTCCGGGTCGTACGCCAGCTCGGCCAGGCGCGCGACCAGGTCTTCCCGACCACCCAGGTCGAGCCCGGCCGCGGGTTCGTCGAGCAGGAGCAGCTCCGGGTCGGTCATCAGTGCCCGTGCGATCTGCACCCGCTTGCGCTCACCCTCGGAGAGGGTGCCGTAGCGGCGCTCGGCGAGGCCACCGACGCCGAGTTGGCCCAGCAGTGCCCGCGCCCGCGCCTCGTCGCCGCGGTCGTAGTTCTCGCGCCAGCGGCCGACCACCGACCAGGCTGCGGTCACCACCACGTCGCTGACCCGCTCGTCGGCGGGCAGGCGTTCGGCGATCGCGGCGGTGGTGAGCCCGATCCGGGTACGCAGTTCGTTGACGTCGGTGCGGCCGATCCGCTCGCCGAGCACGTGCGCGACACCCGTGGTGGGGTGCAGCCGACCGGCGGCGAGGTTGAGCAGCGTGGTCTTGCCGGCGCCGTTGGAGCCGAGCACGACCCACCGCTCGTCCAGCTCGACGCGCCAGCTCAGGTCTTGGAGGAGGGCGGTGCCAGAGCGGCGCACACCGACGCCGTCGAGGCTGACCACCAGATCCGGGTCCACGAAAGCGGCGGCAGGCGCGGCGCCGGCAGCGCCGGGGATCAGGTCACCAGTCACCGCACCATCCAACCACGCAACGCTGAGGTGCCCCCCATGGGCGGCACCTCAGCCATAGGGTGAAGCGCCGTGTCATTGATCACCAAGCCCGAAGGACGGCCCATGCCCCGTCGAGGTAAGGAGCCGCGCGGATGAGCGCGGTCATCGAGATCGAGGGTCTGCGCAAGACCTTCCACAGCCTGCGCGGCGGCCGACAGGTGGCGGTGGACGGGTTCGACCTGCTGGTCGAGGCCGGCCAGATCCACGGCTTCCTGGGCCCCAACGGCTCCGGCAAGACCACCACCCTGCGGGCCCTGCTCGGGCTGGTACGCGCCGACAGCGGCCGGATGACCGTGCTCGGCGAACCGTCGCCGCAGCTGCTGGCCCGGGTGGCGGGCCAGGTCGGCGCCATCGTGGAGAGCCCGCAGTTCTTCGGCAACTTCACCGGTTACCGCACGCTGCGGTTGTTGGCCCGTGCCGGTGGAGTGCCGGTTTCGCGGGTGGACGAGGTGCTGGATCTGGTGGGTCTGCACGACCGGGGCGACGAGCGGGTGAAGGGCTACTCGTTGGGCATGAAGCAGCGCCTCGCGGTGGCGTCCGCGCTGTTGAAGGACCCGCGGTTGCTCATCCTGGACGAACCGGCGAACGGGCTGGACCCGGCGGGTATCCGGGAGATGCGGGACCTGATGCGATCGCTGGCGGCCAGCGGGGTGACCGTGCTGGTGTCCAGCCACATCCTGGGCGAGATCCAGCTGATCTGCGACCACGTCACGATCATCTCTCGGGGGCGGCGGGTGGCGACCGGCCGGGTGGACGAGGTGCTGGCGGGCTACGACCAGCACGAGTTCCTGGTCCGGGTGGCCGAGCCGGAGCGGGCCGTCGAGGTGCTGCACACGGCTGGCCTGGCGGCGGTCGTGGACGGCGAGGCGTTGGTGGTCAGCGGGGTGAGCGACCCGACGGTGGTCAGTCGGGTGCTGGGCGAGCAGGGGCTGTGGGTGGGCGAGCTGACGCCGCTCCGGCCGGACCTGGAGAGCGTCTTCCTGGAGTTGACCGGCGCGTACGCGCATCCGTCGGTGCCCGGGCAGGTCGACGCCTCGTCGCTGCCGCAGGGCGAAGCTGTGATCGACCTCGATCGGGGAGTGGACGCGTGAACCTGGTCCGTGCGGAGTTGGAGCGACTGTCCGCGCGTCGCTTCGTACAGCTCATGGTCGTCCTGCTGGTCTTCGCGTTCGCCGTGACGGCGGCGACCACGTTGGCCGGCTCGCACAAGCCGAATGCGGACGAGCTCAACTCGGCGCAGGCTAGGGCGGCCGAGGCCCGCAATGACATGGAGACCATGTTCCAGCAGTGTCTGGCCCGACAGAACGGCACGCTCGGACAGGGCGAGATGGACCGGTACTTCCCGCAGGACTGCTCGGAGATCGACCCGATCCGGCAGGAGCAGCTGCCGATCGCCGCCGACTTCCTGCCGGGGGTGTTCAGCTTCGGCCAGCAGGCGCGTCCGCTGCTCTATTTCCTCATCGCGTTCCTGGTGCTGTTCGGGTTCCTGGTGGGCGCCTCCTACATCGGCGCCGATTTGAACTCCGGCGGTGTGGTGAACCTGCTGCTCTGGCGACCGCGCCGGGTGACGGTGCTCGCGGCGAAGTTGGGCACGCTGCTCGGCGCGGTGCTGGTGTTGGCCCTGCTGGCGTCGGTGGCCTACCTCGCCACGTTCTGGGTGATCGGGCAGACCGCCGGGCTGCCGGGCCGGTTGGATGGCGACTTCTGGCGTTCGCTCGGTGCGGTGCACGGCCGTGGCCTGGTGCTGGTGCTGCTGGCTTCGGCGTTGGGTTTCGCGATCGCCACGCTGGGTCGGCACACGTCGGCGGCGCTGGGGGCGGCCGCCGCTTACCTGGTGGTGTGGGAGTTGGGTGCCCGTCTGGTGCTGGAGATCGTCGACGCCCGCCGGCCGGATCATCTGATGCTCTCCAGCCACGTCGGTGCCTGGCTGACCGGTGAGGCCCGGTTCTTCGACGCGCAGGAGTGCCGCGGCGAGGGCGACAGCCTCTGCGACGGCTTCTACGGCCTGACCTGGCAACCAGCACTGCTGGTGCTGCTGGTGATCACCGGCGGTTTGACGGCGGCAGCGTTCGCCGTGTTCCGTCGCCGCGACCTCATCTGAGCGTCCGCCGGGCCGCCCGCCCCTGCTCCGGGCGGCCCGGCGGACCGCGAGCGAGTTCGGCAGGACCTTGCAGCCGGCCGTCCAGCGGTGAAGTATTCCTTCATATGACCGCGCCTGTGGGCTCAGCCGACGGTGGAGCCGAACACCTCGTCGCGCACCGCGTCCAGGGCGGTGCGCAGCGCGCCGTGCAGGATCGGCTCCTCGGTCAGCCCGGTCGGCACCACCCGGGGCTGGACCAGCGTGATCGCCGCGACCTCCTGCTGCACCCGGTCGGCGAGCGCCGCGCCACCGGCCTGACCCACCTCACCGGCGAGCACCACCAACGGCGGATCGAGCACGACACAGGTGCTGGCCACACCCAGCGCGAGCCGTCGCGCCAACTCGTCGAGCATCGGCCCACCGTCGGCACCGGCAGCAGCCGCCGCGCGGACGGCCTCGGCGGCGTCGCCGTCCGGGTAGCCGTGCTCGCGGGCGATCGCGCGTACCGAGTCCGCACCGATCAGTTGCTGGAAGGCCGGCTTGGCGCGACGGGAGACGTCGCGCGGGATGGGCGCGCCGGGCACCGGCAGGTAGCCGATCTCGCCGGCCGCGCCGCTGCTGCCATGGTGCAGCCGCCCGCCGAGCACGATCGCCAGGCCGACGCCGGCACCCACCCAGACCAGCACGAAGTCCGCCAGCCCCTGGGCCGCGCCGGACTGCGCCTCGGCCACCGCGGCCAGGTTGACGTCGTTCTCGAAGACCACCGGCGTGTGCAGGTCGTCGCGCAGCGCGGCGAGCAGACCGCTGTGCCAGCGCGGCAGGTTGAAGGCGAAGGTGATGTCGCCGGTGCCGGGGTCGACCAGGCCGGGCGTGCCGAGCACGATCCGTCGTACGCTGCTCAGCTGCGCCTGGGCGCTGCTCGCCGCCTGCACGACGGCGTTGTGCACCACACCCACCGGGTCGTCGGTGTCCCGGGTCGACTGCTCCACCCGGCCGATCACCGCACCGGTGATGTCGGCGCACGCGGCCACCACCCGATCCGGCCCGACGTCCACGCCGACCACGTGCGCGCTGCCCGGACGGACCGCGTAGAGCTGGGCGTTCGGCCCTCGCCCGCCGGCCTGCTCACCGACCCGCGCGACGAGGCCGCGCTCTTCCAACCGCTCGACCAGTTGCGACGCGGTGACCTTCGACAGCCCGGTCAGCTCGCCGATCCGGGCCCGGGTCAGCGGGCCACGTTCGAGGAGCAACTCCAGCGCGGCACGGTCGTTGAGCGCCCGCAACAGGCGGGGGGTGCCGGGCAGCCGGGTCGCACTCATGACACGTCCTCTAGTTTTAGTAAACTTTGCTAACTGTAAACCAACCTGCGAACGGGTAGCCGTAGCGTAACGGCCACCCGGCGGTGGGACGCTCGGCCGACCCGGCAGGGCCACAACCCCCACCGGTACGACGTTTCGTACCCGCGGGGGCACCGAAAGGGGAGTATCAGGTGGGGTTGGATCCAGGACTGCGCCGGCTGGCGCTGGGCACGCTCCTCGGCGCGTACCCGGGACCGGTCCCACCGGACTGGGCGGTCGACCTGCTGGCCGACGGGCTGGCCGGGCACACCCTGTTCGGCACCAACGTGCACGACCCCGCGCAGGTGGCGGCGAGCACCGCCGCGCTGCGCGCCGGCCGGTCGGACGCGCTGATCGCCATCGACGAGGAGGGCGGCGACGTGACCCGGCTGGCGCACGCCACCGGCAGCCCGTACCCCGGCAACGCCGCCCTGGGGGCGATCGGCGACGTGGCCCTCACCCGACGGGTCTACCAGTCGATCGGCGCCGAGCTGGCCGCGCTCGGCATCACCGTCAACCTCGCCCCCACGGTCGACGTCAACACCGCCGACGACAACCCGGTGATCGGCACCCGGTCCTTCGGCGCGGACCCGGTACGGGTGGCCGCCCACTCGGCCGCCGCCGTGGCCGGGTTGCAGGCCGCCGGCGTGGCCGCCTGCGCCAAGCACTTCCCCGGGCACGGCGCCACCGTCACCGACTCCCACCACGAGCTGCCCACGGTGGACGCTCCGCTGGACCTGCTCCGCCAACGGGACCTGCCGCCGTTCGCGGCCGTCGTCGCCGCCGGGGCCCGCGCCGTGATGACCGCGCACATCCGGGTGCCGGCGCTCACCGGCGCCGACCCGGCCACCTTCAGCCGGGCCGTCCTGGTCGACCTGCTGCGCACCGAGTACGGCTTCACCGGCACCGTCATCACCGACGCCCTGGAGATGAAGGGCGCCGCGGTGGCCGCCGGCGGGGTCGGACCGGCCGCGGTGCGGGCCCTGAGCGCCGGTGCCGACCTGCTCTGCATCGGCGCGAAGGTCGACGCCGAACTGGTCGAACGGGTGGCCGCCGAGATCGTCGACGCGCTCGCTGACGGCCGGCTCGCGCGGGCGCGGGTCGAGGAGGCGGCCGGCCGCGCCGCCGACCTCGCCGCCTGGACCCGGGCCGCCGGCGGGTCGTCGCCGACCGCCGAGGACACCGAGCTGGGGTACGCGGCAGCGCGCCGGGCGGTCCGCGTGGACGGCCTGCTCACCGACCTCGACCAGCCACTGGTGGTGCAACTGCACACCGAGTCGACGATCGCCGAGGGTCGGGTGCCGTGGGGCCTCGGTCCACACCTGGACGGGGTGCCGGAGATCCGGGTGATCGCCGCCGAAACCACCCCGGCGACCCTGCGCGGGCTGGCCGGCGACCGTCCCATCGTGCTGGTCGGGCGACACCTGCACCGGCTGCCCGGCGGCCCGGAGCTGATCACCGACCTGGCGTCGCAGCACCCGGTGACAGTGGTGGAGATGGGCTGGCCGGCACAGTGGCGGCCAGCGGGCGTACGCGCCTTCGTCACCACCTACGGCGCGAGCCACGCCAACGGTCGCGCGGCCGCCGAGGCGCTCGGCCTGGCCGGCTGATTCGCACGCTCCGTCACTGAGGCGCCGAACACCTTCGACCAAGCCAGCCGCAGGTCAAGTCCACTTTTCGACACTCCGAACCGACAGCTTGAACCTTGCTCAGACGCTGTTCGATACGTAGCGTGATCGACACGTAGCGGCTCACCCACGGCGGGGGCCGTTACACCCGCAACCGGGGCCTGGGGGGAGGTTGCGGACCGTGGATCCGGCCCGGGATCCACGGTCCGCGCCCAATGGCCCACTCAGCGCGGATAGACCCCGAACGCGCGCCAGCCCCGGTCCGGGAAACCGGCCGCCTCGGCCACCCGGGCCGAGGCGTGATTGTCCCGCTCGTGCAGATAGGTGGGCACCGCCCCCTCGTCGAGCACCCGCCGCGCCGCCTGGGCCACCAGCCGCCGGGCGAGGCCGCGCCCCCGGGCGGCCGGCACGGTGCCGACGGCCAACTCATGCCCGTACGCGTCGTGCCGTTTGATCCCGGCACCGGCCAGGTAGCCGCCGCCCGGGTCACGGACCACCAGCACCGGCCGGTCGAAGAGTCGCAGCCACGGCGGCAGCCCGGGGGCGCTCGACTCGGTCCACTCCCCCACGTCGGGCAGCGGCGCGGGCGCCAGGCTCCACCGGAAGGGGCCGTCGTGTACGCACCATTCGGGCAGGCCGACGGCTTCCGGCAGCGCGGCGAGCAGCCGGTTCGGCGTCCGGTGCGCCAACGCGCGGATCGCCGCCACGCGGTCCGGTGCCACGGAGAGCACGGCGCTCTGCCCGGTGTCCACGGCGAGCGCGGGGCGCAGCCGACCATCCCAGGCCGGTTCGGCTCGCCGCCGCGAGGCGACCACGTGCAACCCGGGCCCGGCCGGCCACTGGCCGAGCCAGCTGGCCAGGTGCAGGTGAAGTCGCCGGTCGAGCATGCGCACCTCCCCGGTCACCCGACCCGTCGTGGATCACCGTACGCCGGACGGCAGGGGCCGGGCGCGGGATACGTCGGAGCCGAGCGGGCCAGGAGGCATGGGAACCAGTTCTACAAATCGACCGTCATATGTATTTCCATACCTGGACACCTTTGTTTGGGACGGTGAACGCATGCCGATTCAGCCGAGCGACCACTACCAGCAGGACCCCGAGCGACTCTGGCGGGCGGCGGAGGCCGTCGGCGGCAATCCGCCGCAACCGCGCTACCGGAACCCCCGGGCGGTCGGCACAGGAGCCCTGTCGTGGGCCGGGCTGAACAAGCTGTCCACCGGGAGTTCCCGTCGGCACCGCCTGAACACCCGCTGACGCACCATGTTTGCCTCGGAGATGGTGCGTCCGCAGCACCGAACCCGGTGTATCGTCACGGCATGACTCGCATCACCGTGGACGTGAACGACGAGTGGCTGGACGCCGCGAAGGAGGTGCTTGGCACCGACACCAAGGTGGCCACCATCAATGCCGCCCTGCACGCGTTCGCCGTACGCCGGCAGGCTCGCGAGATCGTCGCCGCGTTCGATCAGGTCGAGATGGACTTCTCCGGGTCCGCCGACGCCTGGCGTTACGGCGGTGGTCGCGACCTGGGTTCCCTCGCCGAGCAGGCACGCGACGCCGAGGCGGCCTGATGGCCGGTCAGATCTATCTTGCGGACACCTCGGTCTACGTCTTGCAGGGCCGGCACGCGTCGGTCCGACGGCGCTTCGAGACGCTCCTGGCCGAGGGGCGGCTCGCCGCCTGCCACATGACCAGCCTGGAATACCTCAACAACGCACCCCACCCGAAGGGGTACGAGATCCTCTGGCAGGCACTGCGCGGGGGGCGTTGGATGGACGTGTCGACAGCGGCGATGGACCGCGCCATGGCGGTTCATCGTCTGCTCGCGGCCGAGAGTCAGCACCGCAACTTCCGGTTGCCCGACCTGATCATCGCGGCGACCGCTGAGGAACACGGCGCGACAGTCCTGCACTACGACGCCGACTACGACCGCATCACCGCGGTCACCGGCCAGCCCACCGAGTGGGTGGCACCGAAGGGCAGCCTCTGACTGTCGTTCCGGGCGACACACCGGGGAGGTCCAGCGGCGGCTTTCGCACACCTGTCGGGTAATTTCTTGTGGTCCGCCATCCCGGCCTACGACAGGAGAAGCTCCGCGCATGGGCAAGAAGACGATCCACGTCTCCGACTTCACCGGCACGGTTCTGCAACAGGACGACGAGGTGGTCCGCGTCGTCGTGCTGGAGCACCCGGACCTGGTCGCCGGGCCCGTGCAGCTGGACGCCACCCCGGGCGAGGTGGAGAACATCGACGACGCCGCGCTGGACGTGGCGGTGGTCGAGATCCATGACCGGCACGGTGGTGGCGAGCCCCGCCGGGTGGTGTTGACCGCCAGCGAGTTCGACGCGATGGCCACCGACGTGCCGATGGCGCAGCTGTTGAAGACGGCCGAGCGGGTCCGCCCGCCCAAGGCCCGCAAGAGCGCCGAGAAGATCGACTACGGCACGCTGGAGCACGCCGGCAAGCCACACCGGGGCCGGGTCACCGAGGAGGAGGCCCGGCTGGTACGCGAGCAGCTCGACGAGGTCAACAAGCGCCTCGCCGACGCGGGCGTACGCCAGATCGACCCGGCCGATCCGGAGCACGCCCTGCGTTACGGCTTCCCTGAGACGTCCTGACCCCGGCCCCTCACTTCTTCCCGACGGCGGCGGCGAGGGCGGCGGCCAGGTCGGCCTCGACCGCCGCCTTCTCCAGACCCAGGTTGGTGAGCACGCCGGCACCGCCCTCCTGCTCGATCAGGGCGAGCAGGATGTGCTCGGTGCCGATGTAGTTGTGCCCGAGGCGCAGCGCCTCCCGGAAGGTCAGCTCCAGCGCCTTCTTACCGCGCGCGTCGTACGGGATGAGGTCCGGCACCTGCTCGACCTTCGGCGGAAGGACGGCGCTGACCGCCTCCCGCACCGCCTCGGGGGTGACGCCGCGACCAGCCATCACCCGGGCGGCCAGCGCCTCCGGCTCGGCCAGCAGGCCCAGCACCAGGTGCCCGGGCCCGATCTCCGCGTTGCCGCTGGCCCGAGCCTCCTCCTGCGAGGCCATCACCACGTTGCGGGCGCGAGGGGTGAACCGGCCGAAGCCGGCGTTGGGGTCGAGCGCCGCCGCGTCGGTCGCCTTCGGCACGAAACGCTTCTGCGCGGCCTGTTTGGTGACACCCATGCTGCGGCCGATGTCGGTCCAGGAGGCGCCCGAGCGCCGGGCCTGGTCGACGAAGTGCCCGATCAGGTGATCGGCCACCTCACCGAGGTGATCGGCGGCGATGACCGCGTCGGTGAGCTGGTCGAGCGCATCGGTGTGCGCCGTCTTGATCGCCTGGATCAGGTCGTCGAGCTTGACGGTCGTACCAATCTGAAGAGGATCTGTCATGCGTCAACCATAAGTTGACGATCTCGCTACGTCAACCATGAGTTGACGCCTTCACCTCTGCTCCGCGGCGTACTCCGGCAGGAGCCGGGCGACGGCCGCCGGCGACGGCAGGCCGGCTATCTCCTCGGCGATCAGACGGGCCGCCTCGCGGTGCGCGTCGTGCCCGGACAGCAGACGCCGGGCCTGCTCGGCGATGGCGTGCGCGTCCACCTCGTCGGGAAGGAGCCGCACGGCGACACCGGCGGCGGCGAGCGTGTCGGCATTGGCGAACTGGTCGGCGCCCTGCGGCAGCATCACCTGCGGTACGCCAACCGCGAGCGCGCCGAGGGTGGTGCCACTGCCCCCGTGGTGCACCACGAGGTCGACGAGCGGCAGCAGCTCCGCCTGCGACACCCACGGGTGCACGCTCACGTTGTCGGGGACCTCGCCCATCTGGTCCAAGGGGACCCGGCCCGCCGCGACCACCACCTCGGCGTCCAGCGCCGCCAGACCGGCGACGGCGGTGCGGAACAACTCCGGCGTACCGAACGCGGTGCCGAGGGTCAGATAGATCAACGGCCGGGACGCCGCACGGCGTACCGAAACGGGCAGCGGGGCCGGTGTCGAGAAGGCGACCGGCCGCAGCTCGATCCGACGTTCGGTGGCGAGGAAGTCCCGATCCTGGAGCGAGGGCGGCCAGATGTCCAGGTGCGGCAGGCCCGCGACCTCGGCGTTGCGGGTGGGGAGTTCCAGGCCGATGCCCTCGGGATACATCCGGCCGAACCCGTGCCACAGGCCCGGGATCCCGGCTCGACGAGCCGCCACCGCCGCTCCCGGCAGTCCCCACTCGTGCACCACCAGGTCGGGTCGCAGCCGCGCCAACTCCGGTGCGAGATCCTCGGCGTACACCTCGTAGAAGGCGTCACCAGGACGGAACGGCCGCAGGCCGTGCGCGGCCAGTGGCGGGTGCACCTCCGGACCGGCGGCGAAGTGGACCTCGTGCCCGGCGTCCCGGGCGGCGATCGCCAGCGGGATCAGCGGGTAGGTGTGACCGACGGAGGCAAGACTGGCGAACAGCACACGCATGGCGTCGGACCCTACCGCCGCACCGTGGCCCGATCGGGATCGCCGGCCGTATACGGTGGGCTCCGGTCGAGCGCGGCACCGGCGGGAAGGGCGGTCATGCGTCTGCACGTGGGGTGCGCGATGTGGAGTCACCGTTCGTGGCCGGGCCACCGGCTGCCGTCCACGGAGCGCCTGCGGCACTACGCCAGCTGGTGCGACGCGGTGGAGGGCAACACCACGTTCTACGCCACCCCGACCCGGGACACCGTGGCCTCGTGGGCCGCGCAGACGGACCCCGCCTTCCGGTTCGTCCTCAAACTTCCCAAGGTCATCACGCACGAACGTCGGCTCACCGACGTCGGCGAACCGCTACGCGCCTTCCTGGACGCCATCGAACCGCTCGGCCCGCGCGCCCACGCCCTCTGGATCCAGCTACCCGGCTCGTTCGCACCCGGCGACATCCCGGCCCTGGGTCGTTTCCTGGCGCGACTTCCGCAATCCCACCGGTACGCGGTGGAGGTCCGCCACCCCAGCTTCTTCACCGACGCCCACGCGGCCCGGCTGCTCGAGGCCGCCCTCGCCGCCGTCGGTGCCGAGTGGATTCCCTTCGACACGACCGCCTTCTTCACCAGCCCGCCGACCAGCGACGCCGAGCGGGACGCCTGGACCAAGAAACCGCGCCTGCCGCTGCGGTCCCTCGCACTGACCGACCGGCCGATCGTCCGCTATCTCGGTCGGGACGACTCGACGCGCACGGTCGAGGGCTGGCAGCGGTGGATCGACGTGACCGTCACCTGGCTACGCGAGGGGCTCTCCCCGACCATGTTCATCCACACCCCGGACAACGCCGACGCGCCGGCGCTCGCCCGCCGGTTCCACGACGAGGTACGGGCCCGCGTACCCGGGCTCGACGCGCTGCCCGAGCCGATCCCGGTCGAGCCGCTGACACTGTTCTGACCGCAACGCTCAGCCCTGCCGGTCAAGCAGTTCGTCGAGGTGGGCCGCGGTGCTGATCAGGGAGAGGTGACTGAACGCCTGCGGGAAGTTGCCGATCTGCTCACCGGTCGGCGCGATCTCCTCCGAGTAGAGGCCCAGCGGGTTGCTGTAGGTGAGCATCTTCTCGAAGGTCAACCGGGCGTCGTCGATCCGCCCGGCCAGGGCGAGCGCCTGCACGTACCAGAAGGTGCACATGTTGAACGTGCCCTCGGTGCCGGCGAGACCGTCCGGCGAGGCAGTCGGGTCGTAGCGGTAGACCAGGCTGTCGGAGACCAGGTTGGCGTCCATCGCGCGCAGCGTCGACTCCCACATCGGGTCGGTCGACGAGATGAAGTTCAGCCCCGGCATCGCCAGGAGCGAGGCGTCCAGGATGTCGGAGCCGTAGTGCTGCACGAACGCGCCCCGTTCCCGGTCGAAGCCGCGGGTCATGACCTGCTCGTAGATGGCGTCACGTTGGGTGGACCACCGGACGATGTCGCCGGGGCGGCCTCGGCGTCGTGCGATACGGATGGCCCGGTCCAACGCGACCCAGGACAACACCCGACCGTAGGTGAAGTCCTGCCGACCGGAGCGGGTCTCCCAGATGCCGTCCTCGGGTTGGTCCCAGTGCTCACAGAGCCAGTCGATCAACCCGGCCGTCTTGCGCCAACCCTCGTACGGCGGGATCAGGCCGTTGCGGTCGGCCAGCTCCAACGAGGCGAGCGCCTCGCCGTAGATGTCGAGCTGCAACTGCCCCGCCGCGCCGTTGCCGACTCGCACCGGCGCGGAGCCCCGGTATCCCTCCAGGTGACCCAGCACCTCCTCGGGCAGGTCCGGCGAGCCGTCGATGCGGTACATGATCTGTAGGGGCATGTCTCCGTCTCGTGCCTCCCGGATACGCGCGTCGAGCCAGAGCAGATACTTCCGGGCCTCGTCGGTGAAGCCCACGCTCAGCAGCGCGTGCACCGAGAAGGACGCATCCCGGATCCAGGTGTAGCGGTAGTCCCAGTTCCGCTGCCCGCCGATCTGCTCGGGCAGCCCCACGGTGGGCGCGGCGACCAGGGCGCCGGTCGGTGCGTACGTCATCAGCTTGAGGGTCATCGCCGACCGCTCGACCGCCTCCCGCCAGCGGCCCTTGTAGCTGGAACCGCCCATCC